>DASTKY010000333.1:0-4495 GCA_035715495.1 Gaiella sp.
ACCGCGGGCGCCTGGGCGAGCGCGCTGCTGGCCCCGCTCGAGATCGACCTCCCGGTCGTGCCGACGACGGAGACCGTCGCGTACGTCGACCTGCCCGGCGGCGACCATGTCCCGTCGGTGATCGACTACGCGCGCCTCCCCGAGCCGGGCGAGGGCGGCATCACGCGCGTGGGCCAGGCGGCGTACGCGCTCGCGGCGCCCGGCCGCGGGCTCAAGGCGGGCCTGCACCACTCGGGCGAGGTCACCGACCTAGACGCCGAGCGCGTGCCGCACGAGGGCATCGCCGCCTGGGCGAGCGCGTGGGCGCGGTCGCGGTACGAGGGCGCCGGCGACCTGCTCGCCGCGGAGACCTGTGTCTACACGAACACGGCGGACGAGCAGTTCGTGCTGGAGCGGCACGGGCGGGTCGTGGTCGGCTCGGCGTGCTCCGGCCACGGGTTCAAGTTCGCCCCGGCGGTGGGCCGCACGCTCGCCGCGCTGGCGTACGACGCCGCCACCTGATTTCCGAACATCTCGCGTGCACGATGCGCGCATGCGACGGCTCGCCCTGCTCGGCCTCTTCGCCGTCCTCGCCTGCCTCGCGGCCGGCTGCACGGGCGACGACGAGCCGACCACGACCCCCGGCGGCGGCGAGCAGCGCGCGATCGCCGTCTACCTCGTCCGCGACGGCAAGGTCGCGGCCGTCCGCCGCACCGTCGAGGCCGACGCGGAAGGACTCCCGGACGCGGCGCTCCGGTCGCTCGCCGACGGCCCGACGTCTGACGAGACGGACGACGGCCTCACGAGCGAGGTCGCGTCCGAGGCGCCCGAGGTGAGCGTCGAGGACGGCACGGCGACGGTGCAGCTCGCCGGCGACCCGTCGCGGCTCGCGGCCGCGCAGGTCGTCCACACGCTGACCGGGCTGCCCGGGATCCGGCGGGTGGTCGTCGGCGACGGGCAGGCGGTGACGCGGAAGGCCTTCGAGGAGGAGGCGCCCCAGATCCTCATCGAGTCGCCGCTCGACGGCGACGTCGTCGAGACGCCGATCCGGCTCCGGGGCACGGCGAACGTGTTCGAGGCGACCGTCTCGATCGAGGTGCGCGACGCGGAGGGCGACCTCGTGCTCGAGACGTTCACGACCGCGACGTCGGGGACGGGCACGCGCGGCACCTTCGACACGGACCTGCGCCTGCCGGGCGCGAGCGGCCCGCTGACGATCACGGCGTTCGAGGCCTCGGCCGAGGACGGCCGGCCGCTCCACGTCGTCGACGTCGACGTCGAGGCGTCGCCCTGACCGGCGACGGTCCCGTGACGCCCGCGCGGGCGGGCAGGCACACTGCCACGAGATGCCGCCCGTGAACGAGACGGCGCCGCCCTCGGGCTCCGGGCGCAGGAACCTCATCCTGGCCGCGGGCGCCGCCGTGCTCGTCGTGGCGGCGGTCGTGATCGCCAGCCTCGTCTTCCGCGGAGGCGACGACGAGAGCACCGGGACGACGGGCACCGGCACGACCCCGAGCGAGATCGGCGCGCTCTTCGAGGGCATCCCGCAGGACGGCGCGGTGCTCGGCTCGGCGGACGCGAAGGTGACGATGATCCAGTTCGAGGATCTGCAGTGCCCCGTCTGCAAGCGCTACCAGGAGGAGGGGCTCCCGGGGATCGTCGAGGAGTACGTCCGCACCGGGAAGGTGAAGCTCCGCTTCGCAGGGCTCGCGTTCATCGGGCCGGACTCCGAGAAGGCGCTGCTCCACGTGATCGCCGCGGGCGAGCAGGGGAAGCTGTGGCAGTACGCCGACGAGCTCTACGCGAACCAGGGCGAGGAGAACTCGGGCTGGGTGACGGACGCCCTGCTCGAACGCGTCGCCGACGACCTCGGGCTCGACTTCGCGAAGCTCCAGGCAGACGCCGACAGCAAGGGCGTCCTCGACCAGGCGAACGCAATGGCGACCGAGGCGTCCGAGCGCGAGGTGCCGGGCACGCCGTGGTTCTACGTCCAGATCGGCGACGGCGAGCCGTACGAGGTCCGCCCCAGCTCGTTCGCGATCGAGGAGTTCCGCCAGATCCTCGACGACGCGCTCTCGGGCTGACCACCGCGGGGTGAGCGACCGCGCGCTTCGGCTCGGCGTCGGCGCCGTGGCCCTCGCCGGCGTCGCCGTCGCGGGCTACCTCACGTACGTCCACTACCGACCCGAGTCGCTCATCTGCACGGGCGGCGGGGGCTGCGAGACCGTCCAGGAGTCGTCGTACGCCGACCTCTTCGGCGTTCCCGTCGCGCTGCTCGGGCTGCTCGCGTACCTCGCGGTGCTCGGGCTCGTGGCCTGGGACACCGAGCTCGCGCGGACGCTCGCCGCCGCGATCGCGCTGGGCGGCCTCGCGTTCGCGGGCTACCTCGTGGCGCTGCAGGCGTTCGTGATCGACGCGTGGTGCGTCTGGTGCCTCGTGAACGACCTGCTCCTCGTGCCGGCGCTCGCGATCCTCACCGTCTGGCGCGCCGTCCGCGCCGCCCCCGCCTAGGTCATCGGGACCTGGCGGAGGATGCTCGACTCGATGCGGTCGAGGATCTCCGTCAGGCTCTCGCCCGTCGCGGTGATGCCGTGGTTGCGAAGCCCGATCACGGCGCGGGACGGGTCGGGCTCGCGGTCGATCAGCTCGGCCACCGACTCCGCCAGCTCCTGAGTGCCGCACGGGTAGTTGATGTCGGTCGCGGCGATCCCCTCCATCCACGCGTGGACGTGGAGGATCGCGCCGACGTCGGGATGCGCTTGGTAGATCATCCAGTGCTCGATCGCGTCGACCGAGACGCGCCGCGGCTCGATCCCGGGCGGGACGCTGATGATCATCTTCGCGTTCGGCTCGTCGTAGCCCGTCACGAGGAGGATGTCGCGCCCAGCCTGCTCGAGCTGCGACTTGTCGACGCCGCTGGCGCTCATCCAGAACCGCGTCTCGTCCTTGCGCGCGCTCAGGTTCCCGTAGGAGAGGCCGCCGACCTGGTACAGGCGCATGACGTGGCGCAGGTCGCGCTCGTCGAGGTACTCGTGCACCGGGAACGGGGCCGGGAGGAGGTCGAGCTCCTGCATCCGCTTGCCCGCCGCGCCGATGTCGGCCGTCACCTCGTCGCCGTCCCAGAGCTCGGGCTCGAGGTCGGCGTGGAACTCGTTGTCGATCACGAGCTTCGACTTGGCGAGCGGGGCGAGCCGCTCGAAGACGTCGTCGGGCGCGTCGGTGATCCGGTACGTGCCGCGCTCCATCGTCGTGAACCAGACGCCCTTCCCGGGCACGTGGAGGACGACGACGTTCGCGAGCGTGCGGACCAGCATCGGATAGCTCGTCTTCAGCACGTCCTCGGGCTCGTCGGGCAGCTCGTAGAACGAGGCGGAGTACGTGCCGCGCGACTGGCGGCGGAACGCCTTCGGCTGCTCGGGGTCGAACATGTTGAGCACGAAGTCCGCGTCGGCGACGTCGTCCACGAGCGTGAACCCGTCCGCCTCGAACGAGGCGCCGATGCTCCGCACCCACTGCTCGTGCGCGGGTGACGTCGCGGTGCCCCAGATCGCGTAGGTGCGCATGCGGCAACTGTACCGCGGGACGGCCCGGATTCCTGGCTGCGGCGGGGGTCCGTCGGTCCCGGGGCGCGGCCAGACGGCACGCCGCGGAGACGAAGGCGACCAGCAAGTTCCAGCCAAGGCACCGCTGATCGCCTACCCGGCACGCCGCGTCAGCTGCGGAGGCAACGCAACCCGTGCCCACGGACAGGCTCCGGCCTGTTGACCCCGGGGAGGGCGGTAGGCTGCCGCGGTGGCCGACGAGCTCCCCGAGCTCTCGGAGGACGAGCGGGTCGTGCTCCTGGAGGGCCGGTGCCCGCGCCACAGCGCGCTCCTCGACGGCCAGCGCCGGTGCCTGTACTGCGTGACCGAAGGCGAGCCTTTCGACTGGTCGGCGACAGCTGCCACGGCCGCTGCCAAGTTCGACCGCTGGGCGCACCTCCGCTGGGCGCGCAGCAAGGGCTCGGGCCTACGAGATCGCGGCGGCTCAGGCCGCTTGTGCGACCGGACGAAGCTCCGTGACCTTCCGCCGCCCACAGGGATGCGAGAAGCACCACCAGTGGCTTGATGGCGGCTCGCAGGGCGCCTCTGACCGCCGGTCCCGTCCCGAGCCCCCACCCGCCCCCGGGGCTCCCAGGGTACGCCGCACGAAGTGACGCGTTCGTGCCGCTTTCGTGCCGATTCTGCGGCGGCGTCCGCGCGGACACGGCGCCCGTCGGGGAAGGGCGGTCAGCGGAAGAGGTCGCGGTCGCGGGGCATCACGAGCTCCCCGGCGGTGCCGTCGCCTCGGGCCTCGACGCCCCGGACGATCGCCGCGGGCACGCGCCGCGCCTTGCCCATCACGAGCTCCGCCGCGCCCGCGATCTCGTCCGCGACCGCGATCTGGGTCGACTGCAGCTCGCGGCCGCTCGCGTCGCGCTCGCCGCGGAGGTCGCGGAGCGGTGCGACGCCGGCGACGCCGAGCGCGACGTCGGTCG
>DASTKY010000334.1:0-4075 GCA_035715495.1 Gaiella sp.
TCGAGGTCGCGCGGGACCGCGACCCGGGCGGCGGCGTGCAGCGCGAGCGCCTCGTCGACGCCGTCGACCGCCTGCGCCGGCTCGAGCACGGTCGCGCCGGTCTCCCGCACCTGCTCGACGAAGCGCGCGACGACCGTGACCTCGTCCGCAAGCGGCGGCACGGCGAGCACCGGCCGCTCCGGCGCCGGCGGCGCGTCCCGGAGCGCGCGCCGGATCCGGCCGAGCACCTCCTCACGCGCCGCGGTCACGGCCCTCCCACCACTCGCGGAAGGTCTGCTCGGCCACGCCCGGCAGGGTGCGCGAGCGCCCCCAGGCGGCGAGGGGGCCGGGCAGCCAGCGGAGCCGGTCGTCGCGGACGACGGGCCGCGAGAGGGCGCGCGCCGTCCGCTGCGCGCGCTCGTAGCGCTCCGTGCTCGAGAACACGCGGCCGAGCGCGCGGAGCGCGCGTCCCTCGAGGCCCGGCCGGGAGCGGCGGACGACCTTCGCCCGCTCGTGGACGAGGATCCGCGGGATGTCGATCCCGACGGGGCAGACGTCCGCGCACGCGCCGCAGAGGCTCGAGGCGTACGGGAGCGACGCGGACGCGCCCCGCTCGCTTGCGAGCTGCGGCTGGAGGATCGCGCCGATCGGCCCGGCGTAGACGGTGGGGTACGCGTGGCCGCCCGTCTGGCGATAGACGGGGCAGACGTTCACGCAGGCGGAGCACCGGATGCAGCGGAGCGCCGGGCGGCCCTCGGGATCGGCGAGCGCCCGCGTCCGGCCGGCGTCGAGCAGGACGAGGTGGAAGGCGGTCGGGCCGTCGTCGGCGCGCACGCCCGCCCAGATCGACGTGTACGGGTTCATCCGCTCGCCGGTCGCCGAGCGCGGCAGCAGTTGGAGGAGCACGCCGAGGTCCTGCCAGCGCGCGACGACCTTCTCGATCCCCATGACGGTGATCAGCGTCTCGGGGAGGGTCGTGCACATCCTCCCGTTCCCCTCGGACTCGACGACGCACACGGCCCCGGTCTCGGCGACGGCGAAGTTCGCGCCCGAGATCGCGACCCGGGCGCGGAGGAACGCCTCGCGGAGGTGGGCACGCGCCGCGGCGGCGAGCGCCTCGGGCTCCGCGGGGAGCCCGGGCGCATCGAGCGCGTCGCGGAGGACCTCGGCGATCTCGTGGCGGTCGCGGTGGAGCGACGGGACGAGGAGGTGGGAAGGGCGCTCCCCGGCGAGCTGGACGATGCGCTCCGCGAGGTCCGTCTCGATCGCGGCGATCCCCGCCTCGGCGAGCGCCTCGTTGAGCTCGATCTCGTCGGTCGTCAGGGACTTGACCTTCACGACCTCCTTCTCCCCGGTCCGCTGCACCAGCCGCGTGACGACCTCGTTCGCCTCGAGGGCGTCGCGCGCCCAGTGCACCTCGCCGCCCGCGGCGACGACGGCCGCCTCGAGGGCGACGAGCAGCTCGTCCAGGCGGTGGAGCGCGTCGGTGCGGATCGCCTCGCCCGCCTGGCGAAGGTCGTCCCACCCGAACGTCTCGTCGACGACGGCTCGCCGGCGGGCGCGAATCGTCGTCGTGGCGCCGTGGACGGCCGAGCGGGTCGTCGCGTCCGCCAGCGCGGGCCGCGCCGCCTGCTCGAACGCGACCGGCGCCGCCGTGCGGCTCGCACCCGGCCTCACGCCGCGAGCACCTCCGCGAGGTGCACGGCGTGCACGGGGCTTCCCCGCCGCTCGAGGCCCCCGCGCAGGTGGAGGAGGCAGGAGGCGTCGCACGCGCACACCGCCTCGGCGCCGCTCGCCTCGACGTGCCGCAGCTTGTCGGCGAGCATCGCGGTCGACGTCGCCGCGTTTCGGATGGCGAACGTCCCGCCGAAGCCGCAGCACTCGGTCGCGTCCCCCAGCGGCCGGAGCTCGACGCCCGCGGCGGCGCGCAGCAGCGACTCCGGCCGGTCGCCGACGCGGAGCAGCCGGAGCGAGTGGCACGTCGGGTGATAGGTGAGGGAGCCCGTGTAGCCCGAGCCGACGTCGACGGCCCCCAGCCGGTCGACGAGGAGCTCCGAGAGCTCGACGGTGCGGCCGGCGACGCCCTCGGGATCGCTCACGTGCTCGCCGACGTGCGCCCGCACGTGGGCGGCGCACGAGCCGGAGGGCGTGACGACGAGCTCGTGTCCCGAGAACGTCTCGACGTACCGCCGCGCGAGGCTCGCGGCGACGTCGGGATAGCCGGCGTTCTGGTGCAGCTGGCCGCAGCAGGTCTGGGCCCGGGGGAAGACCACCTCGACGCCCAGGCGCTCGAGCAACGTCACGGTCGCGCGGCCGACCGACGGGTAGAGCGTGTCCGCGAGGCACGTGACGAAGAGGGCGACGCGCACGGGCGCGAGCCTAATCGATCATCGATTGTTCGCGGGCAGCGCGGGCCGGCCGCGCGGCGAGGGTCTGCGCCGTGGAGCCGGCAGCCACGGCTAGCTTCGCGCGGTGACGGAGATCGTCCTCCACGACGCGCCGCTCGGAACCGCAGTGCGGCGGCCCCGTCTGGGCTACGCGATGGCGGTCGCCGCGGCCGTGCTCTTCGCGGTGAACGGCACGGTCTCGAAGGTGATCCTCACCGGGAGCTCGATGACGACGCTCCCCCTGACGCAGCTCCGTGCGACGGGCGCGTTCGCGTGCCTCGCCGCGTTCCTGCTCGTGACGGCGCCGGGCAAGCTCCGGGTCGCGCGCGGCGAGCTGGCGCTGCTCGCGTTCTACGGCGTCGTCGGCTTCGCGGCCGTGCAGTGGCTCTACTTCGTCGCGATCGAGCGGCTGCCGATCGGGATCGGGCTGCTCCTCGAGTTCACCGCGCCGGTGCTGGTCGCGCTGTGGGCCCGGACCGTCTGGCACGAGCCGGTGCGGCGCCGGGTCTGGGCGGCCCTCGCGCTCGCGCTGGCGGGCCTCGCGCTCGTGGCCGAGGTCTGGGAGGACGTCAGGCTCGACGCGGTCGGCGTCGCGGCCGGCCTCGTCGCGGCGGCCGCGCTCGCCACGTACTTCCTCGCGGGCGAGCACCAGACCGGCCGGCGCGACCCGCTCTCGCTGACGTGCCTCTCGCTCGGCGTCGCCGCGCTCTTCTGGGCGATCGTCCAGCCGTGGTGGCTCTTCCCCTTCTCGGCACTCGGCGAGACCGTGTCGCTCCAGGGCGAGCTGGAGACGCTCAGCGCGCCCGTGTGGCTCCTCTGCCTCTGGATGATCGTGCCCGGGACGATCCTCCCGTTCGCGCTCTCCCTCTCCGCGCTCAGCCACCTGCCCGCGACGCGGGTCTCGATCGTCGCCATGCTCGAGGTCGTCCTCGCGGCATTCGTCGCGTGGGTGTGGCTCGGCGAGATTCTCTCGACCGCCCAGCTGCTGGGCGGCGGCGTCGTGCTCGTCGGCGTCGTCCTGGCGCAGTCGTCGCGCTGAGTACCCTTCCCGGCGATGGCCGTCGAGCGCGTCCTCCTCGCGAGCCCCCGCGGCTACTGCGCCGGGGTCGAGCGCGCCGTCGAGACGGTCGAGAAGGCGCTCGAGCACTACGGCGCGCCGGTCTTCGTCCGCAAGCAGATCGTCCACAACATCCACGTCGTCCGCGATCTCGAGGCGCGGGGCGCGATCTTCGTCGAGGACGAGCGCGACGTTCCCGAGCACGCCACCGTCGTCTACTCCGCGCACGGCGTCGCGCCCTCGGTGCACGAGAACTCGCGCGCGCTCGGGCACGACGTGATCGACGCGACGTGCCCGCTCGTGACCAAGGTGCACCGCGAGGCGGTGCGGTTCGCGCGCGACGACTTCGAGATCCTGCTGATCGGCCACGACGGGCACGAAGAGGTCGAGGGCACCGCGGGTGAGGCGCCCGATCACGTCACGATCGTCAATTCGCCCGAGCACGCCGACACGGTCGTGGTCAACGACCCGTCGAAGGTCGTGTGGCTCTCGCAGACGACGCTCTCGGTCGACGAGACGATGGAGACGGTGCGGCGGCTCCGCCTGCGCTTCCCGCAGCTGCAGGATCCGCCCTCGGATGACATCTGCTATGCCACGCAGAACCGGCAGGTCGCCATCAAGAAGGTAGCGAAGGATGCCGAGCTCGTCATCG
>DASTKY010000335.1:0-2026 GCA_035715495.1 Gaiella sp.
GGCCCAAATCGAGAGGACGCGCACCGCCTGGATCGCGGTCGTGAAGAGGAAGACACCGACGAGGAGCCTCGTGTGACCCCGGAAGTAGTGGACGCCCGAGTAGAACGCGCGGAGGGGCCGCTCGACGCGGAACCGACGCAGGAGCGGCCGCGCCCGCTTCAGGAGCGGCCGGGCGGAGCGGGCGAAGAAGAGGAAGATCAGGACCAGCGTGCCCAGGACGAACGCGCCCTCCAGCCAGAGGTAGGCGTTGACGTCGTAGGTGCCGATCGCGAGGGCGAAGCCGATCGCGCCGAGGAGGACCGTGCCCGCGCCGCCGAGCCCGCGCTCGAGCAGGATGATCGCCGTGACGTCGGCCGTCCGGCCACCGTGCCGACGGGAGGTCTCGTAGACGCGCATCGCGTCGCCGCCGATCGAGGTCGGGAGCACCTGGCTCGCCGTGTACGACGTGAAGTACGCGCGCGTCAGCCACCAGAAGCTGTCGTCCATCCCCTGCGCGCGCATCAGCCACTGCCAGCGGAGGGCCATCGGCAGCGCGGTGCCGATCATGATCGTCACGGAGAGCGCGAACCACCACGGGCTCGCGTCGAGCAGCGTGTCGATCGTCTGCCCGAGGTCGATCTTCCAGACGAGGTAGGCGAGCGCAAGGCCCGTCAGCAAGAGCGTGAGGCCGATGCGAATGGGCTTGTTCATGCCGTGAAGCGCGCGTGCACCCGTCGGACGGCGTCCACCGCGTCGAGGACGTCCTCGTCGGCGTGCGCCGGGGAGAGCGGCAGCGACAGCACCTCGTCGCCCGCCCGCTCGGCCACGGGGAGCGGCGGCTGCGACGGGTACCGCTCGCGGAACCACGTGAGCCGGTGCACGGGCAGGAAGTGGATGCTCGTCCCGATCAGCTCCTCGGCGAGCGCGCGCTGGTAGGCGTCGCGCGTCGCGCCCGCGCCGTCCGGGTCGATCCGGACGACGTAGAGGTGCAGCGCGTGGGTGTCCCGCGGGTCGCGCGCGAGCGGCGTGATCCCCTCGAGCCCGGCGAGCCCGTCGTCGTAGAGCGCGACGTGGCGCGCGCGGATGTCGCCGTGGCTCTCGAGCTTGTCGAGCTGCGCGAGCGCGATCGCGGCGAGGACGTCGGAGAGGTTGGCCTTGAAGCCCCACGTCACCTGGTCGTAGTGCGAGCCGTCGCCGCGCCGGGTGAGGCGCATCCGCCGGATCGCCTCCGCCACGTCGTCGCGGTTCGTCGCGACGAGGCCGCCCTCCCCCGCCGCGAGGTTATTCGTCGCGTAGAGCGAGAAGCAGGTCGCTGCCGAGAGCCCGCCGAGCTTGCGGGCGCGGTACCGGGACTCGAGCGCGTGGGCCGCGTCCTCCACGACCGGGAGGCCGAGGGCATGGATCGGGTCGAGGTCGCAGGGCTGGCCCGCCAGGTGGACGGGGAGGATCGCCTTCGTCCGCTCGGTGACGAGCGCCGGCAGGAGGGCCGGGTCGAGGTTCAGGTCGTCCTCGCGGACGTCGCAGAAGACGGGCGTCGCGCCGCAGTGCTCGATCACGTTGGCCGTCGCCGGCCACGTGATCGGCGACGTGACCACCTCGTCGCCGGGGCCGACGCCGAGCGCGAGCAGCGCGAGGTGCATCGCCGCCGTGCCGGAGGAGACTGCGACGACGTGCTCGGTCTCGAGGTACGCCGCGAGGCGCTCCTCGAGCAGGGCGGTGCGGGGGCCCGTCGTGAGCCACCCCGAGCGGAGCGTCTCTGCGACGGCGGCGACCTCCTCGTCCCCCACCGCCGGCGGCTGGAAGCCGAGCGGGGTTCTACGACGCGTCCGCATCGACCCGGAAGCGTACGGTCCGCGCCGCACGGCGAGCGCGGTCGAGCGCCTCGTCCCGGCCGCCGCCCGTCGCGAGCACCGCGCCCGCCCGGTCGGCGCCGCGCCGGAACGGGCCGAAGGCGTGCCCCGGCCGGCGATAGACCCGCACCCACTCGACGCCGTCGGCCCCCTCCGCCTCCTCCAGCCCGTCGACCGCCGCGAGCGTGCCCTCCGGC
>DASTKY010000336.1:0-4479 GCA_035715495.1 Gaiella sp.
GCCGCGGGCTAGCGAGCCGTCCGGCGCGCGTCGGGCACCGGAGGTGCGGAAGTGCCCACAGGCTTCGTCGGCATCCTCTCCTTCGAGCTCCACTTCCACGGCAGCCACTCGCTGAAGGAGAAGCGCATGCACCTCCGGTCCGTCAAGCAGCAGCTCGCAAACCGCACGGGCTGCTCGATCGCCGAGGTCGACCACCACGACGCCTGGCAGCGCTCCCAGCTGACGCTCGCGTGCGTCACCCGCGAGGCGGGTGAGGCGGGCCGGCTCCTCGACGAGGCCGAGCGGTGGCTCCACGGGCAGGCGTTCGACGTCGCCGCGGCGCAGCGGGAGCTCGTCCACCTCGAGGACGGGTGGGGCGGATGACGCGGCCCGAGCGGATGCGGCGCGTCGACGAGGCGATGAAGCAGGTGCTCTCGGAGGCGATCCCGACGCTGAAGGACCCGCGGATCGGCTTCGTCACGGTCACCGCGGTCGAGACGACGAGGGATCTCGACCACGCCAAGGTCTGGCTCAGCGTCTTCGGGAACGAGAAGCAGCGCGCGAAGACGCTCGACGCACTGGTCGGCGCCTCCGGTGTGCTCCAGGCCCGCGTCAACCGCGAGCTGAAGCTCCGCCGGACTCCCCAGCTCGAGTTCGTCTACGATCGCGCGGTCGAGCACGGCGTCCGCATGACCCATCTGATCGACGAGCTGGCGCCGACCGACGACGACGATGGAGCAACCTGAGCTGAGCACGGTCGCGGCGGAGCTGCGCCGCCACGATCGCTTCGTCGTCACCTCGCACGAGAACCCGGACGGCGACGCCATCGGCTCGCTGCTCGCGATGCACCTCGCGCTCGAGCAGCTGGGGAAGGACTCGGTGATGGTGCTCGGCGGCCCCGCGCCGCTGCCCGGCGAGTACGGCTTCCTCGAGCTGGAGGCGCACGGGCTGCTGCGAGCGGCGCCCGCGGACGTCGCCGAGCGCGTCCTCGTCGCGGTCGACTGCGCGCAGGAGAGCCGGATCCCCGAGCCCGCGCTGGGCGAGCGGACGCCGCGCACGGTCAACATCGACCACCACCACGACAACACGCGGTTCGGCGACGTCGACCTCGTCGTCGAGGACGCCTCGTCGACGGGGGAGGTGCTGGCCGACCTCTTCGCCGTGCTCTCCGTGGAGCTGACTCCCGCGATCGCCGAGGCGCTCTACACCGCGCTCGTCACCGACACCGGGCGGTTCCAGTACTCGAACACGACGCCGAAGTCGCTCCGCCTCGCGGCCGAGCTGGTCGAGGCGGGCGCGGACGTGAGCAAGGTGTTCCTCGAGGTGTACGAGTCGACCCCGTTCCCGAAGCTGAAGCTCCTCGCGCGCGCCCTCGAGCGAGCGACCCCGCTGCTCGACGGCCGCGTCCTCGTCTCCGAGCTCGTCCGCGCGGACTTCGACGACGCCGGCGCCCAGGAGCCCTACTCGGAGGGGATCATCGACCACCTGCGCTCGGTCGAGGGCACCGAGCTCGTGGCGCTCGTCCGGGAGCTGCCCCCGGGCGCGGCCTCGGTCCGCAAGGGCTCGCTCCGCTCCCATCCGGACGGGGTCGACGTGTCCGCGATCGCGCGCGCGTTCGGAGGCGGCGGCCACAAGCGCGCCGCCGGGTTCTCGACCGACCTGCCGATGGAGGAGATCACGCGCCTGATCGTCGACGCGTTCGTCGCCGCCAACGGCAACCGCGCGGCCTGACGTCGTGGGCGTCCCGAAGGGGCTCGAGCCGACCGGCGTGATTCTCGCCGACAAGCCCGCGGGGCCGTCCTCGTTCGCGGTCGTCGCGCGCGTCCGCGCCCGCACGGGCGCGAAGACGGGGCATGCGGGGACGCTCGACCCGTTCGCGACGGGTCTCCTGATCCTCCTCTCGGGCCGCGCGACCCCGCTGCAGGATCGCTTCATGAAGCTCGACAAGCGCTATCTGACGGAGATCGACCTCCACGGGCGCACCACGACCGGCGACCCGGAGGGCGAGCCCCTCGACGAGCAGGAGCCTCCCTCCGCCGACGCGCTCGAGGAGTCGCTCGCGCGCCTGCGCGGCGAGGTCGAGCTGCCGATCCCCGCTGCGTCGGCGGTGAAGATCGACGGCGAGCGGGCCTACCGGCTCCACCGCCGCGGGGTGGAGGTCGAGATGCCCACCAGGGCGATGCGGATCCACGAGCTCGAGCTCCTCGCCTACGAGGACGGGATCGCGCGACTCGACCTGCTCGTCGGATCGGGGACGTACGTCCGCTCGATCGCCGACGCGCTCGGCGGCCACTGCGTCGCACTGCGGCGCACCGAGATCGGTCCCTTCGGGGTCGAGGAGGCGGACGAGCACCGCGTGCTCCCGCTCGAGGAGGCGCTGCCGCGCCTGGCGGCGGTCCGATGAGGATCGCGCACGCCCCGACCCAGCTCGAGCGCCGCCCGCGCGCCGTGGCGATCGGGACGTTCGACGGCGTCCACCGCGGCCACCTGTCCGTGCTCCGCGCGACCGTCGACTCCGGGCTCGACCCGACGGTGATCACGCTCGAGCCGCATCCGCGGATCGCCCTGGGCAACCGCGTCGAGCTGATCACGACGCTCGAGCGCCGCCTGGAGCTGCTCGCGGAGGCGGGGATCGCCGACACGCTCGTCGCCGCCTTCACCCCGGAGTTCATGCGGCTCACGCCGGACGAGTTCGTCGCGACCTACCTGACCTCGATCGGCGTCGAGGCCGTGGCGGTGGGAGAGGGGTTCCGCTTCGGGCACAAGCGGGCCGGCACGGTCGAGACGCTCGCCGCCGCGGGGCTCGAGCTGCTGGAGGTCGCCGAGGTCGAGGACGTCTCGTCGACGGCGATCCGCGACGCCGTCCGCGACGGCGAGCTCGACGTGGCCGCGCGGATGCTCGGGCGCCCGTTCGAGCTCGACGGCATCGTCGTCGCCGGCGACCAGCGCGGCGGCACGCTCGGCTACCCCACGGCGAACATCGCGCTCGGCCCGGACCTCCTCTGCCCGCGGTACGGCATCTACGCGGGCGCCGCGCTCGACCACCGGGCCGCGGTCTCGATCGGCACGAACCCGCACTACGGCGGCACCGAGCGGCGGATCGAGCCGTACCTGCTCGACTTCGAGGGTGACCTCTACGGCAAGCGGCTCGTCCTCGAGCTCTGGGAGCGCCTCCGGGACGAGCAGTCGTTCGAGAGCGAGGCCGCGCTCGTCGAGCAGATCGCGCGCGACGTCGACGCGACGCGCGCCGCCGTGCGGCCCGCCTAGCCCTGCTGTCCCGGCCGGCGGCAGACGAAGACGGGCTGGGCGCGATCCTCGTCGATCGGGTCGCCGGGGACGACGCGGGCGGTGAAGCCCGCCTGCTCGAGCAGGTGGAGCCACGTGTGCTCGGGGAAGAGCCCTTCCACGTGGTGGTCGTGGACGAGCCGCGACGGCTGTCCCGGCTCGTGCAGCACGACGGCGTAGTCGACCTCGAAGCTCGTGTCCCCCGGGTCGGGGTCCGTCGTCCACTCGAGGTATCGGAGAGCGCGGCCGTCGGCGCCGTCGTGCCCGCCGTGGTCGGTGCCCGGCGCGAACGTCTCGCGCGTGCAGTCGGGGACGAAGAGCGCGACGCCGCCCGGCCGCGTGTGGGCGAACGCGGTCCCGAGGCAGGCGCGGAGGTCGTCCTCGGTCGAGAGGTACATGACCGCGTCGTGGACGAAGACGACGTCGAACGTCCGGCCGAGCCGAAGCGTCCGCATGTCGCCCAGCACGTGCTCGCACCCCGGGTTGAGAGTGCGGCTGAGGCTCAGCATCTGCGGCGAGAGGTCGGAGAGCGTGCACGTGAACCGCTCGCGGAGGTGTGACGCGTTGTTCCCCCCGCCCGAGCCGAGCTCGAGGAGCGTCTGCGCGTCGGGCAGCTCCTCGAGGATCGCGTCCTGATACCGCGCGGCCTCCTCGGCGTAGTCCGCCGGGGCGGTCAGGAGGTGGAACCAGGGGGCGAGGTCGCCGTAGAGGCGCACGAGGGGATTATCGCGACGGCGTGAAGACGACCACCGCGGCGTCGCCGGTCCAGCGCGCCCCGCGCGGGTTGCCCGCGTCGTAGCGTGCGACCGCGCCGGCGCGGGTCTCGTCCGACGCCAGGGCGCCGACGACGTCGACCGTCGTGCCGCGCAGGAGGACCGCCGCCGGCGTCGGCTCGGCGAATGATCGCCACCACTGATTGCGCTCGGGCCGGTCGGCCACCGCGACGAGCTCGCCCGTGTCGATCTCGGCGTAGCGGAGCGGGATCCGGTACTGCCGGCCGGTCCGCCGCCCGCGGTAGTCGAGCACGAGCAGCCGGCCGCTCAGGAGCCGATGAGCGCGTGAGCCCAGCACGGCGCGGACGACCGGATTCCCGAGCCGCAGGAGCCGGAGCGGGGGGCGGACGGCCGGTGTCACTCGTGACACCGTGTCACAAACTCGGAGGGACGACAGGTACCATGGTCGCCGACCGCGGTCTCGGCCGGATGTGCCCTTCCT
>DASTKY010000337.1:0-10559 GCA_035715495.1 Gaiella sp.
TCGTCGAGCGGCCACACCGTCCGCAGGTCGACGACCTCCACGTCCGCACCGAGCCGCTCGACGGCGGCGAGCGCGGTGGCGACGCCCGAGCCGTAGGTGACGACGGTCGCGTCGGCCCCGGCCCGCACGACCTCCGCGCGGCCGAGCTCCGTGCGCAGCCCGGCCGGCGGCGCGGGTGCGCGGAGGCGCCGGTAGAGCCCCTTGTGCTCGAAGAAGAGCACCGGGTCGGGGTCGTCGATCGCGGCGCGGAGGAGCCCGTACGCGTCGGCGACGCTGCCGGGGCAGACGACCTTGAGGCCGGGCTGGCCGACGAACCATCCCTCCGGCGAGCCGGCGTGGAAGGGGCCGCCGCGGACGCCACCGCCCGTCGGCATCCGGATCACGAGCGGGATCGCCTGGCCCGAGCGCCAGTGCGTCTTCGCCGCCACGCTCACGATCACGTCGAACGCGCACGTGACGAAGTCGGCGAACTGGAGCTCGACGACGGGGCGCTCGCCCATCCACGCGGCGCCGACCGCGGCGCCGACGAAGCCCTCCTCCGCGATCGGCGTGTCGAGGACGCGCGTCTCGCCGAACTCCTCGAGGAGACCGGCCGTGACCCCGAACGCGCCGCCGAACGCCCCGATGTCCTCGCCGAGCAGGAACACCCGCTCGTCGTCGCGCAGGGCGTCAGCCAGGGCCGCCCGGATCGCCTCGAGGTAGGTGACCTCGTCCGTGGCGGGGCTACTTGTCGACGTGCAGCGAGCCGCCGAGGTCGCCGAGCACGAGGTCCCGCCCGCGATCCGGGATGTGGTCGAGCGGGACGGGCCCGAGCGCCTCGACGAACGTGACGCCGCCGGCCGAGTGCAGCTCGTGCTCGACCCCGCGGTTGACGACGCACACGTCGCCCTCTGCGAGCTCGCGCGAGTCGGCCCCGATCGTCATCGTCACCGAGCCGTCGAGGATCAGCATCACCTGCTCGGTGTGCTCGTGGCTGTGGCGTGCGACCGTCGTCCCCGGCGCGTACGTCACGTGGCCGAGGAACACCTGGTCGCCCGCGATCGCGCGGAGCCCCACGCCGTCGAAGATGGCGAAGGGCTCCCGGTCGTTGAACGTCCCGAACGGCGAGTCCGCCACTACGCGGGCACCTCGAACGCGATGCCGCCCTGCGACACGGTGTTGACGGAGAGCTCGGCGTCGAACGTGACGCGCTTGCCCTCGCGCACCGGCTCCGCCTTTGCCTCGAGCGCGCGGAGCACCTTCTCGGGCGTGATCGGCAGCTCGGTCACCCAGACGCCCACCGCGTCGTAGACCGCCGCGGCGATCGCGGGCGGCTGGGCGTTGTTCGCCATCTCGCCGATCCCCTTCGCGCCGTACGGGCCGTCCGCGGACGGGTTCTCGATGATGATCGTGTCGAGCTGCGGCAGGTCCTCGAACCCCGGCGCGAGGTACGACCCGAACTGCCCGCCGCGGTGCTCGACCGACGGGTAGTACGGGTAGCAGTTCTCGAGCACGCCGAGCCCGAGCCCCTGGATCGCGCCGCCCTCGATCTGGCCCTCGACGAGCGTCGGGTTGATCGCGCGGCCGACGTCGTACACCTGGACGAGCCGGGTGACCTGGACGACGCCCGTCTCCTCGTCGACCTCGACCTCCGCCGCGCACGCGGCGTACGAGATCGCCGAGTGGGGCGGGAGGTCGACCTCGCCCGTCTCTGCGTCGACGATCGCGGCGTACGGCTTCAGCTGGGCGCCGGTGCCGGTGATCAGCTCGCCGTACGTCCAGGTCGCCGCGGCCGCCACGTCGGGGACGCCGAGCTTCTTCTGCGGCGCGCCCTTCGCGACGACCTCGCCGTCCACGACCTCGAGGTCGGACGGGTCGATCTCGAGCTCCTTGCCCGCGATGTCGAGGATCCGCTCGCGGACGCGCTCGGCCGCCTTCTCGACCGCCTTCCCGGCGACGAACGTCGCGCGGGACGCGAACGTCCCGGTGCAGACGGGCGACGAGTCCGTGTTCGAGTTGTCGTAGGTGACCCAGTCGTAGGGGACGCCGATCGTCTCGGCGACGATCTGCGACTGGATCGTCTTGGACCCGTTGCCGATGTCGGACGTGCCGGCGAAGACGTCGACGCGCCCGTCGGGCTTGACCTTGATCCAGGCCTGCGACGGGTCGCCGTTCTGGTTCATCCCCGTCGGGTACTCGATCGCCGCGATCCCGCGGCCCTGCTTGACGGCCATCAGTGATCCTCCGGGTCTGCGAGCTGGCCGACGAGGTGCTCGGGCAGGAGGTCGCCCGTGCGCTGCTCGCGGTCCATCGCCGCGTAGTCGGGTGCGAGCTCGACGCCCATGCCGCCGGCGAGCGCCTTGACGACCGGCACCGTCGAGGGGTCGGTGTAGACGATGCGGTTCGGCGAGGTGTCTCCGATCCGATTGGCGTTCTTGAGCCGCACCTCGTAGGGGTCGAGGCCCAGCACGTGGGCGATCCGGCTCATGTGCGTCTCGGTCGCGAACGAGACCGACGTGACGCCGAAGCCGCGCATCGCGGTCGTCGGGACGCGGTTCGTGAAGACGACGAACCCGTCGAACTCGAGGTTCGGGATCGTGTACGCGCCCGTGTGGTGGAACGAGTGCTTCGTGAGCCCGTAGGGCGAGAAGCGGGCGTAGGCGCCGGAGTCGTGGAGCGTCAGCATCTTACGGCCGAGGATCCAGCCGTCCTTCGTGACCGCGTCCGCGATCTCCATGTGCCACGGCGCCCGCGTCGAGGAGCAGAGGAACTCCTCCTCGCGCGTCCAGCGCCACTTGACGGGCCTGCCGGACTTCTGGGCGAGGAGCGCGCACATCGTCTCCGTCGCGGTGTCGACCTTGCCGCCGAAGCCGCCGCCGACGGTGCCGCCGACGACCTTCAGCTTGTTGAGCGGCACGTTCAGGTGCGCCGCGACGACGCCCATCGAGAAGTAGAGCGCCTGGGTGCACGAGTAGATCGTGAGCCGGCCGTTCGCCTCGGGGACGACCAGCGAGACCTGCGTCTCGAGCGGCACGTGCTCGATCGCCGCCGGGCGGTAGACACCCTGGACGATCGTGTCCGCCTGCTCGAAGGCCTGCTCGATCGAGCCCTTGCGGATCTGCCGCCGGTCCATCTCGCCCTCGAAGTGGGGGTACCAGTTGCCCCACTGGTGGATCTTGGGGGCGTCCTCGTCGAAGGCGCGCCGGATGTCGAGCAGCGGCGTCCGCTCCTCGAACTCGATCCCGATCGCCTCGACGGCGGCCTGCGCGGTGTCCTCGTCCTCCGCGGCCACGAGCGCGATGGGCTGGCCCTTGTACCGCACCTCGTCCTTCGCGAGGAGCGGCTCGTCGGCCGGGATCCCGAGCGCCGAGAGGTGGCCGTACTCGAGCAGCGGGACGTCCTCCCACGTGATCACCGCGTGGACGCCCGGCATCGCCTCGGCCCTCGAGGTGTCGAGGCCGCTGAACGACGCGCTGTGGTGGGGCGAGCGGAGGGCCTTCGTCCAGAGCGTGCCGGGGACCTTCACGTCGTCGACGTACTGGGTGCGTCCCGTGACGTGCTCGATCCCGTCGTAGCGCGGGAGCCGTGCGCCGACCGCCTTCACTGCACACCTCCGAGGTTCGTCATGCCGGGGCTCGCGGCGGTCACGGTGATGTCGAACTCCTCGCCCCGCGCGACCGCCGCGACCGCGTCGATGATCTTCACGTAGCCGGTGCACCGGCACACGTGGCCGGCGAGCGCCTCCTGGATCGCCTCGCGGTCGTCGGTCCCGCCGCGCTGCACGTACGCCTCGGCCGCGAGCATCATCCCGCTCGTGCAGAAGCCGCACTGCGCGGCGTAGTGGTGCGTGAACGCCTGCTGCACCGCCGACAGGGAGTCCGCGGTGCCGATCCCCTCGACGGTCGTCACCTCGGCGCCCTCGACCGCCGCGACGGCGGTGAGGCACGCGCGCTGCGGCTCGCCGTCGACGAGCACGGTGCACGAGCCGCACCCGCCCTGCTCGCACCCCACCTTGGGGCTCGTGACGCCGAGCTCCTCGCGGAGCACGTCGAGCAGGGTCGTCAGGGGCGCGCTCTCGATCTCGCGCGCGATCCCGTTCACCGTCAGGTTCATGCCGCCTCCCCGAGCTTCGCGAGCACACGACGGACGAGCACGGGCAACGCGCGCTCGCGGTACCAGGCCGACGCGAGGGCGTCGTCGCCGAGCGTGACGTCGCCGACCGCCGCAGCGCCGGCCGCGTCCGCGTCGGCTGCCGCCTCGGCCGCCCGCAGCCGGGCGCCGTGCCCCGCGAGGCCGGTCGCCGCGAGGCGGACCGTGCCGTCCGCGGCCCGGACCCCCGTCACCGCGAGCACGGTGTATGCGTGCGTGTGCGGGTAGTCGAGCGACGCGAACGCCGACGCGGCGGGCTTCTCGAAGGTCAGGTCGAGCAGGAGCCGGTCCTTGCGGTGCGCGAGGAACTCCTCGAGCGGCTCGGAGCGCTCGCCGCCCGCGCCCGCCGACCGCGCGGTCGCGTCGAGCGCGAGGAACGGGCCCTGCAGGTCGCCGCGCGGCGCGTCGCCCGCCGCGCCCGCGCACACGTTGCCGCCGACCGTGCCCTGGCGCCGCACCTCGTAGTCGGCGACGTTGAGCGCGCACTCCGCCAACGCCTCGACGTCCTCGGCGAGCTCGGACAGCCGCTGGACCGGCAGCCCGGCGCCGACCGTCACTGTCGACCCGGCTGCGTCCAGCGTGTCCAGCCCGGCGCCGCCCAGGAGCAGCGCCTTGCCCGGCGCGACGCGGCCGTACGTGATGTCCGGCACGACGATCGTGCCGCCCGCGATCACGGTCACGCCCGACCCGTCGCCGAAGAGCGAGGCCGCCTCGTCGGCGGAGGTCGGGGAGATGACCTCAGTGGCTTTCGTCATCGAGAACCCTTCGTCCGTGGTTCGTCAAGTCCGCGGCGAGTCTATCCCGACGGGTGTCGGGTAATCGATCATCGATTTCCCGACGCCCGGCGTCAGGACTGCTGCTTGCCGGCGATGCCCCAGTGCTTCGGGTCGACGCCCTGGATCACGACCTGGATGTGGGCGGGATCGGCCCCGCTCGTCTCGGCCAGCGCGGTCGTGAGCGCCTCGATCATCTTCGGCACGGCCTCCTCGGTCACGCGCCGGTCGTAGAGCTTCACCTCGATCATCGGCATGTCGTCCTCCCTCTCGTGGGTCGAGGACGAGTCTCGCACGCGGGACCAGAGCGAGGGCCGGCTCGCGCCGGCCCTCGGGTCACTCCGCTCGGACCGCGGGTCAGTTCCGCCTGTCCTCCTTGTAGCCCGGGCCGCCGGGGCCGTAGTAGCCGGCCACCTCGTCGCGGTGCCGGTCGTCCATGCGCATGCCCTCGTCGAGCTGCGGCGCGTCCTTGATCTGGTCCTTCGTGCGGTTGACGTACACGCGCTCGTCGTCGGGATCGATCCGGTCGATCGTGCCCGCCGGGATGACGACCTTCTTGCCGAAGATCCACGGGCCCGTGTCGACGACGATCGAGCTGGCGCCCACCTCGTCGGTCGCCTCGTCGACCTTGCCGATCCCGCCGTCGAGGGCCTCGACGTTGTACCCGACGACGTCGGTGCCCAGACCGGGCTCGACGGTCTCGATGCGATACGTCCAGATGTCGTACTGAGTCGACATGGAGTCGTGTCCCCTTTCCTCGGGTTCTCTCTTCGGGTACCCGAGGGATCGGTCCGCAAACGCCCGTGCGCGCGTCAGGCGAGCGGTGCGGCGAGCGCGTCGAGGATCACGTCGCGCGCGCCCCCGTCGAGCGCCGCGCGGGTGGCGACCCGGCCCGCCTCGATCGCGCGGTCGAGGGCGCGGAAGTCTCGCAGCGGGACGTCCTGCACCGACGGCGCGAGGACGACGAGCGCGAGCTCGCGGTTCGCCTCGGCCCGCTCGACGCTCCCGAGCACCGTGGCCCGGGAGAGCGTCTCCATGATCGAGGGCAGCGGCTGCTCGCCGTCGACGTCGACCGGCTCGAGCCGGCGGACGACGTCGACCGCGACGATCGGGCCCTCGTCGGTCTCCGCCATCGCGTCCACCGGGAGGTTGTTGAGCACCCCGCCGTCGACGAGCAGGCGGCCGCCGCGCGGAAGGGGCGGGACGAGGCCGGGGATCGACATGCTCGCGCCCACCGCCTCGACGACGCTCCCGCGCCGGTGGACGACGAGGCGGCTCGAGAGCAGGTCGGCGCTCACCGTGAAGAGCGGCTTCGCGAGCTCCTCGATCGCGAGCTCGCCGAAGAGGCGCTCGAGCATCCGCCCGGCCTTGCGCGAGCGGATCAGGGCGACCCGCGGGAGCGTGTAGTCGTTGAAGGGCGAGCGGCGGACGAGCTCGTCGTGGCAGCGGTCGCGGATCTCCTGCGGCTTCCAGCCGGCCGCCGCCATCGCGGCGATGAACGACCCCATCGAGCAGCCGCCGTAGCGGTCGATCTCGATCCCGTCCTCGGCCAGCTCCTGCAGCGCGCCGATGTGGGCGAAGCCGCGCGCGCCGCCGCCCGAGAAGACGATCCCGAGGGACCGCCCGACGAGCCGGCGTGCCAGCCGGGCCGCACCCGGGTCGCTCGGCTCGGTCGACGCGAGGCGGTGGAGGGCGCGCGGCGCGACGGCGTCGACGAGGCCCGTCACGATCCCGCCTTCGGCCGGCCCGAGGACGACGAGGTCGGCCGCGGGGGACGGTGCGCCGGGGAGCGGCGAGTCCGCGGTCGCGACGAGCAGCAGCCGGTCGGCCTGGCGGGCGCAGAGGTCGCTCCAGGCCCCGGTGCCGGCCTCGTCGACGAGCAGGACGTGCGTCGCCTCGTCCTCGGCCCGCTCGACGGCGCCCGTCCCGGCTGCCTCGGCCCCGAGGATCTCGACCGTGCCGTAGCGCTCGAGCGCCTGCGCGAGCGACCGCGCGACGCCCTGGACGGGCACGTCGCGCCCGAGCCCGCGGAGCGCGAAGAGCGACGGGCGGGTCGGCGGGGCGCTCAGGCCGCCGCTCGCCTGGAGCAGCGACGCGAGCTCGCGCGCGACGGTTGCGGCGAAGTGGGCGTCCCGCTCGATCAGCTCGTCGAAGCGCTCGCGCGGGAGCCGCAGGAGCGTGGAGTCGCGGATCGCCTGGACGGAGGCCGAGCGTGGCGCGCCGGTCAGGAGGGCGAGCTCGCCGATCGCGGCTCCGGGGCCGAGGACGCGGAGCGTCCGGCCGTCGGCCGCGACGACGCGGAGCCTGCCGCGGAGCACGACGTAGAGCTCGCGCGCCTCGTCGCCCTCGCGCAGCGCCCAGTCGCCCGCGAGCACGCGCAGCGGCTCGGCCTCGGCGGCGAGGGCGGCGAGCGAGACCTCGTCGGCGCCCGCGAGCAGCGGGACGTCGGCGAGCACGGACCTCGACACGCCGATCGCGCTCATCGCCCGACCCACCCCATCGGCCGATCGTACGCCGTCTCGCGGCCCGGGAACACTCATCTACGCTGAGCAGGTGGAGTTCGAGTCGATCGACCAGCTCGAGCAGTCGCTGCGCGAGGCGGACTACCTCCCCGACCGGGGCCTCTCGACGGCGCTCTACCTGGCGCTCGCCCTCTCGAAGCCGCTGCTGCTCGAGGGCGAGGCCGGTGTGGGGAAGACGGAGGCGGCGAAGGCGCTCGCGACCGTCCTCGACGCCCGGCTGATCCGGCTCCAGTGCTACGAGGGGCTCGACGTCGCGCACGCCGTCTACGAGTGGAACTACCCGCGGCAGCTGCTCCACATCCGCGCCGCCCAGGAGGGCACCGTCCGCGAGGAGGAGCTCTTCGGGCCGGAGTACCTGATTCGCAGGCCGCTGCTCGAGGCGATCGACACCGACGAGCAGGTCGTCCTGCTGATCGACGAGATCGACCGCGCGGACGAGGAGTTCGAGGCGTTCCTGCTCGAGGTCCTCTCGGACTTCCAGATCACGATCCCCGAGCTCGGCACGATCTCGGCTCGCCGGCGCCCGGCCGTGATCCTCACGTCGAACCGCACGCGCGAGCTGCACGACGCGCTGAAGCGGCGCGCGCTCTTCCACTGGATCGGCCATCCGTCGATCGAGCGGGAGATCGAGATCGTGCGGATCCGCGTCCCGGGCATCCCCGAGCGGCTCTCCGCCGAGGCCGCGGCGTTCGTCCGCGAGCTCCGCGGGCTCGACCTCTCGAAGCCGCCGGGCGTCGCGGAGACGATCGACTGGGCGATGGCGCTCAACGCGCTCGGCCGCAAGGAGCTCGACGCGGAGGTCGTGCGGCAGACGCTCGGCTCGGTGCTGAAGTACCGCGAGGACATCGAGGCGGTGCAGGACGAGACCCTCTCGCGGCTCGTCGACGAGGCGCGCGCCGCCTCGGCGGCCCGGTAGCCGCCGATGGCGGCCGGGGACGCGATCGTCGGGCACGTGGTCACGTTCGGGCGGGTCCTGCACGAGGCGGGCCTCGAGGTCGGGCCGGGCCGGGTCGCGGACGCCCTCCGCGCCCTCGACGCCGTCGACCTCGCTCGGCAGGAGGACGTCTACTTCTCGTTGCGGCAGACCCTCGTCTCGCGTCACGACGAGCTCGACCTCTTCGACCGCGCCTTCAGCGCGTGGTTCCTCCGCGCCCCGGTGCTGCCGCCCGTGCGGACGCGCAGCGCCGCCGACACCGTGACGCGGGTCGGCGAGTCGCCGAACGAGCGCCTCCGCGGGCGCGACGACGAGGACGACGACGGCGACGGGGAAGATCCGCTCGAGCTCGGCGCCTCGGGCCACGAGCTCCTCCGGGAGAAGGACTTCTCGGAGCTGACGGGCGACGAGCTCCGCCATGTCCGCCGCCTGATCGCGCAGCTCGCCCGGATGCGGCCCCAGCGCCTCTCGCGCCGCCGCGCGCCCGACCAGCGGGGGACGAGCCTCGACGTGCGCCGGATGATCCGGCGCTCGCTCCGCACGGGCGGCGACCCGGTCGACCGGCCCCTGCGCGCGCGCAAGGACGTGCCGCGCAAGCTCGTCGTCCTCTGCGACGTCTCGGGCTCGATGGACAGCTACGCGCGCGCTCTCCTGCTCTTCCTCCACGCGGTCGTCGGGACGGGGCGCGGGGTGGAGGCGTTCGCGTTCGGCACGCGGCTCTCGCGGCTGACGCCGGAGCTCGCGACCCGCGATCCCGACGCGGCGCTCGACAAGTGCACCGCGGCGGTCGTCGACTGGGGCAGCGGCACGCGGATCGGCGCCTCGCTCCGCGAGTTCAACGAGGTCTACGGCCGCCGCGCGCTCTCGCGCGGCGCGATCGTGCTGATCGTCTCCGACGGCTGGGAGCGCGAGGACCCGGACCTCGTCGGGCGCGAGATGGCGAAGCTCGCCCGGGCCGCGTACGCCGTCGTCTGGGTCAACCCGCTGAAGGGCAACCCGCTCTACCAGCCGCTCGCAGGCGGCATGCGCGCCGCACTGCCGTACGTCGACCGGTTCCTGCCCGGCCATAATCTGAGGAGTCTCGAGGAGCTGGCGGCCGTGCTCGCCGGCATCGAAAGGAGGCACGCAGCGTGAAGGAGATCCTGCCCGAGGTCGAGGCCTGGCGCGAGGCGGGCGAGAAGGTGGTCGTCGCGACCGTCGTCGCGACCCGGCGCTCCGCGCCCCGCCCGGTCGGCACGAGCCTCGCCGTCTCCGAGTCCGGGAAGATGTGCGGCTCGGTCTCCGGCGGCTGCGTCGAGAGCGACGTCTACTCGAACGCGATGGAGGTCATGGCGTCGGGCGAGCCGCGCCTCCTCCACTACGGGATCACCGACGACATGGCGTGGGAGGTCGGCCTCCCCTGCGGCGGCGAGATCGACGTCTACGTGGAGGCTGTCGAGTGAGGCTCGTCTCGCGGCTGGCGGAGCTGCGCGCAGCCGGCGGTCGCGGAGTGCTCTTCACCGTCGTCGAGGGGGACGGCGTCGGCGGCAAGGCCCTCGTCGTCGAGGGCGGCGACACGGTCGGCGACGGCGTGCCGGAGGCCGCGCTCGCGCAGTTCGACGAGCTCGTCCGCAGCGGGCGCAACCGCCTTCTCGAGGTCGACGGCGCCCGCGTCTTCGCGGAGTGGTACGGGCCGCCGCCGCGGCTGCTCGTCTACGGCGCGGTCGACACCGCGGAGGCGCTCTGCCGGGGCGCGAAGCTGCTCGGCTGGACGGCGATCGTCGCCGACGCGCGGGCGACCTTCCTGACGCCCGAGCGGATGCCCTCGGCCGACCTGCTGATCTCGAAGTGGCCGCAGGACGCGATCGCCGACGTCGCGCCCGACCACCAGACCGCGATCGTCGTCCTCACCCACGACGACAAGTTCGACGAGCCGGCGCTGATCGCCGCGCTCGAGACGGAGGCGTTCTACATCGGCGCGCTCGGCTCGCGCCGCAACCAGGAGCGGCGCCGCGAGCGGCTGCTCGAGGCGGGCGTCGGCGAGGAGCCGCTGACGCGGATCGTCGGGCCGTGCGGCCTCGACATCGGCGCCTCGACGCCCGCGGAGACGGCGCTCTCGATCCTGGCCGAGATCCTCGCGCGGCGCGCCGGCAGGGACGGCGGGCCGCTCAAGGAGTCGAGTGGACGCATCCACGCCGACGTCTAGGAACGGGACGCGGATCG
>DASTKY010000338.1:0-2357 GCA_035715495.1 Gaiella sp.
GCGACGACCGTGAACGAAGATGACGGGGATCCCACAGGCTTCGAGTTGCGCCGTGATCTGCGGCCCGGCGCCGTGCACGACGACGACCTCGTCACCGGCCGCGTGTCGTGCGCCCGCGACGTCCAGGGAGTCGGTCGCCACGCGACCACCGAGCTTCAGCACGACGCGCGTCACGTCGTGTACTCGGCGTTGAGCTTCACGTAGTCGTACGTGAGGTCGGAGGCGAGGTACGACGCGCTCCCCGTCCCGAGCCCGAGGTCGAGCTCGATGGCGACCGCCGCCCCGCCGAGCTCGGGCGCGACGCCGGTCGGCTCGCCGTGGACGAACACCGCGGTGCCGTCGAACGCGACGGTCAGGCGCTCCACGTCGACGTGTGCGAACCCGCCGTTCCACGGCGCCGAGCCCGCCGCGGCGAGCACGCGCCCCCAGTTCGGGTCGCGGCCGAACGCGGCCGTCTTGACGAGCGGCGACGTCGCGATCCTGCGCGCGACAGCCTCCGCCTCGGAGTCGGACCCTGCACCCGAGACTGCGATCTCGAGGAGCACGGTCGCACCCTCGCCGTCGGCGACGATCTCGCGCGCCAGCGTCGCGCAGACGTCATGGAGCGCCTGCGCCAGCTGCTCGTCGCTCGACGCGCTTCGCACGACGCCGCTCGCGCCGTTCGCGAGCAGGACGACCGCGTCGTTCGTCGAGCACTCGCCGTCCACCGAGATGCGGTTGAAGCTCTCGTCGACGGCGGGGCGCAGGAAGTCGATCGCCTCGCCGGGCTCGAGCGGATAGTCGGTCGTGACGACGGCGAGCATCGTCGCCAGGCGCGGATGGATCATCCCCGCCCCCTTCGCCATCCCTCCCACGACGAAGCCGTCACACGGGACCACGTCCAGCTTCGGTCCGCGGTCGGTGGTGAGGATCGCCGCGGCGGCATCTGCACCGCCGTCCGCCGAGAGGGCCACGGACGCCTCGCGGACTCCCGCGAGCACGCGCTCCATCGGCAGCGGAGTGCCGATCACACCGGTCGACAGAACCACCACCTCGCTCGGCTCGACACCGACCGCCGCTGCGACCTCGTCCGCGGTCCGCTCGGCATCGGCGATGCCCGTCTGCCCCGTCGCGGCGTTGGCCACGCCGGCGTTCACCACCACCGCCTGCGGCTCGGCCGTCTCGAGGTGTCTCTTCGAGACGACGACCGGAGCGGCGAGGACACGGTTCGTCGTCCACACCGCTGCCCCCACCGCCGGCTCGGTCGAGCGGACGAGCGCAAGGTCGAGCCCCGACCGTCGGATGCCCGCATGGACTCCCGAGGCGACGAACCCGGCGGCCGCCGTGACCGACATCAGACGAGCACTCCCGAGAGCCGGAGGCCGGTCGTCTCGTCGAGGCCGTACAGCACGTTGACGTTCTGGATCGCCTGCCCGGCGGCGCCCTTGCCGAGGTTGTCGAGAGCGCAGATGACGATGACATCGCCGGTGAGGCCGTCTTCGAAGACGCCGATCTCCGCTCCGTCGGTCTGCTGCACGCGCGCGAGCTCGGGGGCGACGCCCGCGGGAAGCACGTCGACGACGTGGCTCTCGGCGTAGTGATCCTCGAGGCGCTCCCGGAGATCGGCGCCGCGCGAGCGCACCACACAGGTGGCGATGAGACCGCGCCGGACCGGTAGGAGATGCGGCACGAACGTCACGGGGAAGCCGAGCTGCGTCGCGATCTCGGGCGCGTGCTGATGCGCTCCGACGCGGTAGGGCGCGACGTTCTCGAGCACGGCCCCGGCGTGCGACGACGGGCGCAGCGAGCGTCCGGCGCCCGTCATTCCCGACATCGCGTCGACGACCACGCCGGTCGGATCGATTTCGTCGGAAATCGGCGCGAGGGCGAGCAGGACCGCCGTCGCGTAGCAGCCCGGGTTGGCGACGAGCCGCCCGCTCGGCGGGCTCAGCTCGGGGAGACCGTACGACCAGGATGCGAGCCCATCCGGTCGGGGGTGCTCGAAGCCGTACCACTCGGAGTAGATCCCAGCGTTCGCGAACCGGTGCGCGCCCGAAAGATCGACGACGATGCCGCGGGACGGCGCGTCGAACGCCGCCGCCTCCTCGTGGGGCAGACACAGGAACGTGACGTCAGCGCCCGCCTGCAGCGCGGCCTCGTTGGTGATGAATCTCGGCATACGGTCCCAGCCGTTGCGCCCGAGCCGCGGATCGAGCGTGCCCGGAGCTTCCCCGGCGAGCGAGTCGGAGCCGAGCGCGTAGAGCTCGAGCGCCGGGTGGGCGAGCACCCGGTCCAGGGTCTCCTGGCCCGTGTACCCGGAGGCGCCGACGATGGAGACGCTGGCCATATGCGTATTATGCACATCATCGAAATATTAT
>DASTKY010000339.1:0-6693 GCA_035715495.1 Gaiella sp.
GAGGCGCCGCAGAGCCTCCTCGGCGTCCTGACGCGGGACCGCAACCGGCGCTTCAGCGAGGAGGACGTCGACACGCTCGACGGCCTCGTCGGCGTCGCCCGCCCGCCGATCGCGCGGGCGCTGAACCTCCAGGAGGCGGACGTCGTCCCGGAGCTCGACATGCTCACCAACCTCCTCGACCGGCAGTCGTTCCCCGCGGTGCTCGAGCGCGAGATCGTCCGGGCGCGGCTCGCAAGCCAGCCGCTCTCCCTGCTCGTCGTCGACGTCGACAGGCTGACCGCGCTCAACGCGCGGATCGGGATCCTCGCGGCGGACGGCGTCCTGCTCGAGCTCTCGAAGCGCCTGCGGGCGGTCGTGCACCGGCTCGACTACGCGTTCCGGCTCGGCGGCGGCCGCTTCGCAGTCGTGCGGCCGGGCTCCGAGGGCGTCGACGCGCGGGAGCTCTTCGAGGCGTTCCGCGCCGAGCTCGAGGGCCATCCGATCGGCGATGCGGGCGTCGTCTCGGTCTCGGGCGGCGTCGCCGAGCTGCTGACCCGCGACGACGTCGAGTCCTTCGTCGCCCGCGCGGAGACCGCGCTCGCGCACGCCAAGCGCGAGCGGCGGGGCACCGTCGCGCTCGCCGCCGACGACCCGCCGCGCCGGACGGGCGTGCTGCAGGCCGTCACGGCGCCGGCGGAGACCGTCATCGACGCCTGACCGGGCGCGGATGACGGGCGCCGAGGCAGGCAGGGTCGCGTTCCTCGACGCCCTGGAGGCGGAGGTGGCGCGCGCCGTCGACGCGAACGCCCGGCTCGCGGTGGCCGTCGTCCGCGCCGGGAACGCGCCCACCGGGCAGGTGCCCGAGGTGCTCCGGGAGCTCGGGGCGGCCGAGGTCTACGCCGTCGGGCCGGGCGCGAGCGCGGTCGTGCTCGCCGACGCGGGGCGCGCCGACGCGCTGGGCCTGCTCGCGAAGGTCGAGGCGCGCTGCGGCGCCGGAGGCACCGCGATCGAGCGGTCCGAGGGCGAGACCGCCCTCGAGCTCTACGTCCGGTCGCTCTCCGGTGGTCGGCCCAGCGACGGGGCCGACCACCGGTAGCGGTTCCGGGCTCTACGCCTCTTCGTCGGGCGTCTCGGGCAGCTCCGGAAGGTCCGGGAGCTGGTCCTCGTATCCGAGGCCGAGCGACGCGAGGTCGAGGCCGCCGTCGCCGTCGCCGATCTCCTCCAGCGCCGCGAGGAGCTCGGCGTCCGTGCCGGCGCCGAACATCTCGGCGGGCAGCGGCTCGGAGGGCTGGATGTCGATCCCGCGGTACTTCCTGAGACCCGTGGCCGCCGGGATCAGCTTCCCGATGATCACGTTCTCCTTGAGCCCGAGCAGGCGGTCGACCTTGCCCTCGATCGAGGCGTCGGTGAGCACCTTCGTCGTCTCCTGGAACGAGGCCGCCGAGAGGAACGACTCGGTTGCGAGCGAGGCCTTGGTGATCCCGAGGATGAGCGGCTCGAACGTCGCCTCCTCGCCTCCCTTCGCCGACCGGGCCGCCTCGTTGGCGCGCTCGAGCACGACCTTGTCCACGAGCTGACCGGGCAGGAGCTCGGTCGTGCCGGGGGTCTCGACGCGCACCTTCTTCATCATCTGGCGGACGATGAGCTCGATGTGCTTGTCGTGGATGTCGACGCCCTGCGACTTGTAGACCTTCTGCACCTCGCCGACGAGGTACAGCTCGGTCGGGGTCGAGCCCCGCGTCGCACGGGTGTGCAGCGCGAGCATGTCGGCCGGGTTGACCGAGCCCTCGTTGAGCGGGTCGCCCTGGGTGACGACGTCGCCCGCGCGGGCGAGGAGCCGCGTGCGGCTCGGGAACGAGTACTCCTTGACCGGGAGCGGCTCGCCGCTCTCGTCCAGCTCGCTCGGGGTCACGGTGACGAGCACCGTCCGCTCCTGCTCCTCGACCGACACCTTGCCGCCGACCTCGGCGAGCGTCGCGGCACCCTTCGGGTTCCGCGCCTCGAAGATCTCGACGACGCGCGGGAGGCCGTGCGTGATGTCCGCGCCCGCGACGCCGCCCGTGTGGAACGTGCGCATCGTGAGCTGGGTGCCCGGCTCGCCGATCGACTGCGCCGCGACGATGCCGACGGCGTCGCCGATCTCGCACATGTCGCCCGTGGCGAGGAACGTCCCGTAGCAGGCCCGGCACACGCCGACCTCGCTGCGGCACTTGAGCACCGTCCGCACCGGCAGCGCGAAGTCGGTGACCTCCTCGAGCTGGTCGATCACCTCGCGGAGCCGCTGCTTCGTGAGGAGCTCGCCCTTCTCGGCCAGCACGGTCTTCCCGGGCTTGCCGTCCTTGAGCGGCTTGTGGACGTCGGTCGCGAGGACCCGCCCGGCCGCGCTCAGGTTGGGCTGCCCGTCGAGCAGCGCCGGCAGCTCGACGTGATCCTCGGTGCCGCAGTCCTCCTCGCGGATGATCACGTCCTGCGAGACGTCCACGAGCCGCCGGGTCAGGTACCCGGAGTCGGCGGTGCGGAGCGCCGTGTCGGCGAGGCCCTTGCGGGCGCCGTGGGTCGAGATGAAGTACTCGAGCACCGACAGGCCCTCCATGAAGTTGGCCTTGATCGGGCGCTCGATGATCTCGCCCTTCGGGTTCGCCATGAGGCCGCGCATCCCGGCGAGCTGGCGGATCTGGTTGAAGGAGCCGCGGGCGCCCGAGTTGGCCATCATGAAGATGGAGTTCGTCGGGAGCAGGTTGTCCTTCATCGCCTCGGCGACCGTGTCGGTCGCCTCCGTCCAGACCGCGACGACCCGCTCCTTGCGCTCCTCCTCGGTCATCAGGCCGCGCTCGTACTCGCGCTCGACCTTCGCGACCTGCTCCTCGTAGCCGGTGAGGATCTCCTCCTTCGAGGGAGGGATCACGATGTCGTTCTTCGACACGGTGATCCCGGCGCGCGTCGCATAGCGGAAGGCGAGCGACTTGATGGTGTCGAGCACGGTCGCCACCGCGTACGCGCCGTAGTCGCCGACGAGGCGGTCGATGAGGGCGTCGAGCTCGCGCTTGGTCAGCGCGCGGTCGACGACGAGCGTGACCGGCTCACCGTCCCGGACGGCGTCGACGAGCGACCGCTCGAGCTCGCTCTCGAAGATCACGCGCCCCGGCGTCGTGAGCCGGATCTCCTCGCCGCGCCGGAACTCGACGGGCTGCTGGAGCGTGACCTGCTTCGCGTCGAGCGCGAACTCGACCTGCTCCTCCGTCGAGTAGCGCGGCAGGCCGCCCACCTTCAGCTGCTTGGCGAGCGCCTCGGCGGACGTGGCCGCGAGGTCGTGCGCGCAGTAGGTGAGGTAGTACGCGCCGAGCACCATGTCCTGCGTCGGCGTCGCGAGCGGGCGCCCGTGGGCCGGCGAGAGGATGTTGTTCGACGAGAGCATGAGGATGCGGGCCTCCGCCTGCGCCTCGGCGCTGAGCGGGAGGTGGACCGCCATCTGGTCGCCGTCGAAGTCGGCGTTGAACGCGTGGCAGACGAGCGGGTGCACCTGGATCGCCTTGCCCTCGACCAGCACCGGCTCGAACGCCTGGATGCCGAGGCGGTGGAGCGTCGGCGCCCGGTTCAGCAGCACCGGGTGCTCGGCGATGACCTCCTCGAGCACGTCCCAGACCTCCGGGACCATCGACTCGACGTGCTTCTTGGCCGCCTTGATGTTCTGGACGGACTTCCGCTCGACGAGCCGGCTCATGATGAACGGCTTGAAGAGCTCGAGGGCCATCAGCTTCGGCAGCCCGCACTGGTGCAGCTTCAGGTTCGGGCCGGCGACGATGACCGAGCGCCCCGAGTAGTCGACGCGCTTGCCGAGCAGGTTCTGGCGGAACCGGCCCTGCTTGCCCTTCAGCATGTCGGAGAGCGACTTGAGGGGCCGGTTGCCCGGGCCCGTCACCGCGCGGCCGCGGCGGCCGTTGTCGAAGAGCGCGTCGACGGCCTCCTGCAGCATCCGCTTCTCGTTGTTGACGATGATCTCCGGCGCGCCGAGGTCGAGCAGCCGCTTGAGGCGGTTGTTCCGGTTGATCACGCGGCGGTAGAGGTCGTTCAGGTCGCTCGTGGCGAACCGGCCGCCGTCGAGCTGCACCATCGGGCGGAGCTCGGGCGGGATCACCGGGACGGCCTCGAGCACCATCCACTCGGGCTTGTTCTCCGAGGTGATGAAGGCCTGGACGACCTTGAGCCGCTTGATCGCGCGCTGCTGCTTCTGGCCCTTCGAGGTCTTGATCGTGTCGCGGAGGGTGAGCGACTCCTCCTGCAGGTCGAGGTCGCGGAGCAGCTCGCGGATCGACTCCGCGCCCATGCCGCCCCGGAAGTAGACGCCGAACCCGTACGGCGAGCCGAAGCGGTCCTTGAGCTCGCGGAAGAGCTGCTCGTCGTTGACGACCTGCTTGACCGAGAGCTCGCGGAAGAGCTTCCACGTCTCCTCGAGCCGGCGGACGCCCTCGACGGCCGCCTCGCGGGTGTCCTCGCGGCGGCTCTCGATGTCCGTGACCATCTCCTTGACCTTCGTGGCCCACTGCTGGACGGCCTCGAGGTCCTCCTTGCGGGCGCCCTCGACGAGGCAGAGGTCGTACGCGAGCTCGCGCACCTGCTCCGTCTCGGCGTCCGCGTCGGCCTGCTCGAGCACGGCCCGCAGGAGGCCGTTGCCGACCTCGCGCGCCCGGTCGAGGTTCTTCGCGTCGACGGACGCGACCAGCTCGGCGTCCTCGCCGGACAGCTCCCCGCCCGTCAGCAGCAGGTCGAGGATCTTGTGGAGGTGCTTCGTGATGGCGCCCTTCTTGGCGCCCGACGCCTTGTCGAGCTCGTCGCGGAGCGGCTCGAGCGCCGCCCGGATCTCGACCGCCGCGTTCGCGACCGACTCGATCTCGCGCGGGGCGAGCCGCCGGTCGTCGCGCGTCGCCGTCTGCCGGACGAGCTCGCGGAGCCGCTTGGGATCCTCGCTCGCGACGGTCTTGGCGAGGTCGGGGAAGATGCCGCCCGCGAGCGAGCGCGCGTCCTCGAGACCCGGGAGCACCTGGTCCTCGGCCCAGTTGGAGAGGCCGCGGGCCCAGAACTCGTCGTCCTCGTCGAAGCCGCGGTCCTTGCCGGCGGAGAGGAACGCGCGACGCCGCGCGAGGCGCTCGTCGAGGGCGGCGAGCTGCTCGTCGCGATCGACGTAGATCTGCTCGGACTCCGCGCGGACCTTGTCCTCGAGGTCGGCGAGGTCGGCCTGGCGCTTGTCCTGGTCGACGCCCGTCACGATCGAGGCGGCGAAGTACAGGACCTTCTCGAGCTCGCGCGGGGCGATGTCGAGGAGGTAGCCGATGCGGCTCGGGACGCCCTTGAAGAACCAGATGTGCGAGACGGGCGCGGCGAGGTCGATGTGGCCCATGCGCTCGCGGCGCACCTTCTGCCGCGTCACCTCGACGCCGCAGCGCTCGCAGATGATCCCCTTGTAGCGGACGCGCTTGTACTTGCCGCAGTAGCACTCCCAGTCCTTCGTCGGACCGAAGATGCGCTCGCAGAAGAGCCCGTCGCGCTCGGGCTTGAGGGTGCGGTAGTTGATGGTCTCCGGCTTGGTGACCTCGCCCATCGACCAGTCACGGATCTGCTTCGGGGAAGCAAGCCCGATCCGGATCGCGTCGAAGTCGTTGATGTCGATCTGCGCCAAGGGGTTTCTCCTTCAGAGGACGCCCTGCGACGGGCTCCTCAGTTCGTCCGTCTCTGCCTGAATGTCTCGTTCGTGCTGCCCGATGGCGGGCCTCAGTCCTCCAGCTCCGCGTCGACCGGCGCGAGCTCCTCCGGCTCCTCCTCGAGCTTCTCGTCGGAGGCGACCGCGACGTCCGCGCCCTCCTCGGGCGCGCCCTCCTCGACCTCCTGGGCGGTCGGCGTCACGGCGGCGCCGCGCACGCTCGGCGAGAGGTCGATCCCGAGCTCCTCCGCCGCGCGGAGCAGCTCGTCGTCCTCCTCGCGCACCTCGACCTCGCGGCCCTCGTCCGAGAGGACGTGGACGTCGAGGGAGAGCGACTGCATCTCCTTGAGGAGCACCTTGAAGGACTCGGGGATCGAGGGCTCCGCGATGTTCTCGCCCTTGACGATCGCCTCGTACGCCTTGACGCGCCCGATCGTGTCGTCGGACTTGATCGTGAGCATCTCCTGGAGCGTGTAGGCGGCGCCGTACGCCTCGAGCGCCCACACCTCCATCTCGCCGAAGCGCTGGCCGCCGAACTGCGCCTTGCCGCCCAGCGGCTGCTGAGTGACGAGCGAGTACGGGCCGGTCGAGCGCGCGTGGATCTTGTCGTCGACGAGGTGGAGCAGCTTGAGGATGTACATGTAGCCGACGGTGACCTTCTGCTCGAAGGGCTCGCCCGACTTGCCGTCCAGCAGCTGGACCTTCCCGGAGCAGCGGCGGCCCTCGGAGCGGCTCTGGTCGACGTTCATCGAGACGCCGTCGCTGGCGGTCGCCCACGCGACGAGCGCGTCGTCCACGTCCGTCTCGGTCGCGCCGTCGAAGACGGGCGTCGCGACCGCGCGCGGGTTGGGCGCGTTGATCGGCGCCCGCTCGTTGACGGGCTCGCCGTCGTCGAAGACGCCGTGCGCCGCGGCCCACCCGAGGTGGGTCTCGAGGATCTGGCCGATGTTCATCCGGCTCGGGACGCCGAGCGGGTTGAGGACGACGTCGACGCAGCGCCCGTCCTCGAGGAACGGCAT
>DASTKY010000340.1:0-3029 GCA_035715495.1 Gaiella sp.
GCCTCCAGCCGCGCGACGGCCTTGTCGATGTGGCGCACGTAGAAGGCGACGTGCTTCCCGCCGAAGTCGGAGTTCCTCCGAAACGTCGTGTCCTGATCGGGCGCCGTGTACTGGAACAGCTCGACGCTCGGCCCGTCGCCACAGCGCACGTGCTGGATCCGCTCGACGACCGCCCGCGGGTGGACGTCGAGCAGATCCTGGATGAACGTCCCGGTCGGGTCGGCGAAGGGGCCGAACGCGAGCGGCGACGAGCAGCCGAGCGCGCCCTCGAACCAGGCGACCGCACCCGCGACGTCCGGGACCGTGACGCCGACGTGGTCGATGCCCAGGAGGCCGGGCACGCTCGTCACGACGGGCGACGTGCCGTTGCGCTTCGGCGACCAGAGCGGACGACCGGGGTCGCGCTCGTAGGCCATCCCGTCCGGGTAGCTGATCAGCTCGACGTACGTGCCGAACGGCGTCCGGAAGTAGTTGATCGACTGCCCGGCGGCCGGGCCCTCCGTCACGGGCAGGGGACCGAGGAACTTCTGGGCGCCCTTCGAGACCATGTATGCGACGGCGGCGTCGATGTCGGTGACATAGAAGGCGATGTGATGCCCCGACCAGTCCGAGTTCCTCGGGAACGTCGTCCGCTGGTCGGGCGCCGTGTACTCGAAGAGCTCGATGTTGGCGCTGCGACCGCAGCGCACCATCGTGATCTGCCGGATGACGGCGCGCGGGTGCACGTCCAGGAGGTCCTGCATGAACGTGCCGGTCGGGTCGCCGAAGGGGCCGAACGTGAGCGGCGCGACGCAGCCCATCACGTCCTCGAACCAGGTGATCGCCTGGTCGATGTCGGGCACCGTGATGCCCACGTGATCCATTCCCACGAGCCCGAGCTGCCCCTCCGCGCGTCCCGGAGCGCCCGAGTCGGTGCGCGCTGCGGGCGCGGAGGTCGCGAGGAGGACGGCGGCGAGCAGCGCTCCGACCGACGCGACCACACGCGACCTCGTGCGAGTCACCTCGCCGCTCTCCGCTCGTCGAGTGACATGTCACGGCGAGCGTAGGGCGGTCTCCCCGCGGTGTCAAACCCTCGAAGTCGGCGCCGCGGACGAGGGATCGCGCACGGAGGCGCGCGGCCCGATAGAGTGGTGGACGGCGCGGGATTCGTCCCGCTCCACATCGAGAGAGGCTGAGGGACCGGCCCTGTGACGCCTCGGCAACCCCCCTCGCGAGAGGGCCCGGTGCCAAACCCGGACGGATGTGTCGAGCGAGCGAAGGAGGTTCCACCCGTGTCAGCCCTCTCCCTTTCCTGTCGCGTCTGCGGCACCGAGCACCCGCTCGAGGCGAACGGCAGCTGCAGCCGCTGCTTCGGCCCCCTGGATCCGGTCTACGACTGGGACGACCTGCGCCGCCGCGTCACGCGCGAGCGGATCGAGTCGGGCCCGCCGTCGATCTGGCGGTACGCCGACCTCCTCCCCGTCGACGCGCCGGAGGAGCCGCGCCTCGCGCCCGGCTTCACGCCGCTCGTCCCGGCGCCGCGGCTCGCCGCCGAGGTGGGCGTCCGCGAGCTCTGGCTGAAGCTCGACACGGCGAACCCGACGCACTCGTTCAAGGACCGCGTGGTCGCGGTCGCGGCGCGGAAGGCGCAGGAGCTCGGGCTCGGCACGCTCGCGTGCTCCTCGACCGGCAACCTCGCCGGCGCGGTCGCGGCCCGCGCCGCCGCCGAGGGCCTCGAGGCGGCGGTCTTCGTCCCGGCCGACCTCGAGCCCGAGAAGCTCACCGCCGCGGCGGCGTACGGGCCGACCGTCTACGCGGTCGACGGCCACTACGACCACTGCTCGCGCCTCACCGTCGAGCTCTCGTTCGAGCTCCCTTGGGGGTTCGTCAACGTCAACCTCCGCTCGTACTACGCCGAGGGCTCGAAGACGCTCGCGTACGAGATCGCCGAGCAGCTCGACTGGCGGACGCCCGACGTCGTCGTGGCGCCGATCGCCTCGGGCGCGCTCTTCCACAAGGTCGGGCAGGGGTTCGCCGAGCTCCGCGCGCTCGGCCTCGTCGACGGCGTCGGGCCGTCGCTCGTCGGCGGCCAGGCGGCGGGCTGCCAGCCGGTCGCGACGGCCTTCCGGGAGGGCACGACGGTCACGCCGGTCCGGCCGGACTCGATCGCCCGCTCGCTCGCGATCGGGAGCCCCGCCGACGGCGACTTCGCCGTCGCCACGGCGCGCGAGACCGGCGGCGCGAGCCACGCCGTCGCCGAGGACGCGGTCGGCGAGAACATGGCGCTCCTCGCCCGGACGACGGGGGTCTTCGGGGAGACCGCGGCGGGCGTCACGCTCGGGGCGCTCCGTGCCGGGGTCGCCGCGGGCGACATCCGCGCCCGCGACCGCGTCGTCCTCCTCGTCACGGGCGACGGGCTCAAGACGCCCGGGCCTGTGGCGTTCACGTACGCGCCGGTCGCGATCCAGCCGGACGCCGACGCCTTCCTGGACGGGGTGCTCGACGCGGTAGCCTGACCAGGTGGGCACGACGCTCTTCGAGAAGGTCTGGCAGCGGCACGTCGTCCGCGAGGAGCCCGGCGAGCCGACGCTCCTCTACGTCGACCTGCACCTCGTCCACGAGGTCACCTCCGCCCAGGCGTTCGAGGGGCTCCGCCTCGCGGGCAGGCGGGTCCGCCGCCCCGAGCTGACGGTCGCGACGATGGACCACAACGTGCCGACGCTGCCCGGGCCCGTGACCGACGAGCTCGCGAAGGCGCAGCTCGACGCGCTGCGCGCGAACTGCGCGGAGTTCGGCGTCGAGCTGCACGCCACCGGCTCCGGGCGCGAGGGCATCGTCCACGTGATCGGCCCCGAGCTCGGCCTGACGCAGCCGGGCCTGACGATCGTCTGCGGCGACAGCCACACCTCGACGCACGGCGCGTTCGGCGCGCTCGCGTTCGGGATCGGGACCTCCGACGTCGAGCACGTCCTCGCCACCCAGAGTCTGCCGCGGCCGCGCCCACGGACGATGCGCATCCGCTACGTCGGCGAGTTGCCGCTGGGGCTCAC
>DASTKY010000341.1:0-3008 GCA_035715495.1 Gaiella sp.
GTCGGCGCCTGCCGCGGCGCCCGCGGCCGGGAACGTCGCGCGCGGGGCGACGGTGTTCGCGGAGAACTGCGCGGGGTGCCACGGTGCGGATGCGTCGGGCGACGTGGGGCCGGCGCTCGCCGGAAGCGGGCTCACGGCCGAGCAGGTCGCCGCGGTGGTCGCGTCCGGGCAGGGCGCGATGCCGGCCGGGATCGCCACGGGTCAGCCGGCGGCCGACGTTTCGGCGTACGTCGCCTCGCTCTCCGAGTAGGCTCGCGCTCGTGGACGTCCGTGCCGAGATCGTGCGGCTGGAGCTCGCGACGACGTTCGTGATCAGCCGCGAGTCGCAGGACTGGGCGGACGTCGTCCACGTGACGGTCGCGCACGACGGGGTCGAGGGGAAGGGCGAGGCGGCGCCGATCGAGCGGTACGGCGAGACCGCCGCGTCCGCGCTCGACTTCGTCGAGCGCCACGGCCACCTCGTCGGGGACGACCCGTTCGCCCTGGAGGAGGTGGGAGCGCGCCTGGCGGCGCTCGACGGCGAGCAGGCGGCCAAGTCCGCCCTCGACGCCGGGCTCCACGACCTGCAGGGCAAGCTCCTGGGCCAGCCGGTGAACCGCCTGCTCGGCCTCCCGCGCCGCGGGCCGCCGACGTCGTGGACGGTCTGGCTCGGCGATCCCGACGACATGGCGCGCCGCGCGGCGGAGGCCGCGCCGCGCTTCCGGAGGCTGAAGCTGAAGCTCGGCGGCGGCGACGGGCTCGACGTCGAGCGCGTGCGCGCCGTCCGCGGCGTCACCGACCGCCCGCTGCAGGTGGACGTCAACGAATGGTGGACGGTCGACGAGGCGCTCGAGGCGCTCGGCGAGCTCGCGGAGCTCGGCGTGGAGTACGTCGAGCAGCCGCTCCGCGAGGGCGACCCCGGCGGGACGGAGCTCCGGCGCAGGTCGCCGCTCCCGATCTACGTCGACGAGGACTGCCACACGCTGGCAGACGTCGCCGCGTGCCGGGAGATCGCGCACGGCGTCAACATCAAGCTCGCCAAGTCGGGCGGCATCCGCGAGGCGATCCGCATGGCGCACGCCGCGCGCGCGCTCGGGCTCGGCGTGATGGTCGGCTGCATGGTCGAGTCGGGGCTCGGGATCGCCGCCGGGTGCGCGGTCGCCCCGCTCTGCGACCACGTCGACCTCGACGGCAACCTGCTCCTCGCCCGCGACCCGGTCCCCGGGCCGGCGTTCGTCGACGGCGTCCAGGTCGCCTCGCCGGAGGTGGGGCTTGGCTGCGGGTGAGCGGACGCTCGTCCTCGCCGAGGGCTTCTCCGGCGACGCCCACTACGGCAAGACGCTCCGCGGCGTGCTCCGCTACCGCCGCGAGGACGTCGTCGTGATCCTCGACTCGACCCGCGTCGGCGAGGAGGAGTCCGGGGTGCCGATCGTCGGCGACGTGCCGTCGGCGCTCGACTACGTGCCCGCGGTGGCGCTCGTCGGCGTCGCGACCCAGGGCGGCCGGTTCCCGCCGGCATGGCGGGCGCTCCTGCGCGAGTGCCTCGAGAGCGGCCTCTCGCTCGAGAACGGCCTGCACGAGATGGTCGGCGACGATCCGGAGCTCCGCGAGCTCGCCGCCCGGAACGGCGTCGAGCTGCGTGACCTCCGCAGGCCGCCCGAAGGGCTCGACTGCCCGAGCGGGGCGAACCTCGAGGTCGACGCGCGGATCGTCCTCACGGTGGGCTCCGACTGCGCGATCGGGAAGATGACCGTCTCGCTCGAGCTCGACCGGGCCGCCCGCGCCCGCGGGATCGCGTCGGAGTTCGTGCCGACCGGCCAGACGGGGATCGCGATCGCGGGCTGGGGCATCGCGGTCGACGCCGTCGTCTCCGACTTCCTCGCGGGCGCCGCCGAGCAGCTCGTCGTCGAGGGGCGGCGCCGCGGCGGGGAGGTCCTCTTCGTCGAGGGGCAGGGCTCGCTCGTCCACCCGGCGTACTCGGGAGTGACGCTCGGCCTCTTCCACGGCTCGGTCCCGCACCTGCTCGTCCTCTGCCACCGAGCGGGGACGACGGAGATCGAGGGGTCGCCCGGGCACCCGATCCCGTCCCTCCCGGAGCTCGTGGAGCTCCACGAGCGCGCGTCGCTCCCGCGGCGGCGCGCGCGGGTCGTCGCGGTCGCCGTCAACACGGCGGGGCTCGACGACGATGCCGCCGCGGGCGCCGTCGCGGCGGCTGCGGACGCCACCGGGCTGCCCGCCGGCGATCCGGTGCGCGACGGCGCGGACGCGCTGCTCGACGCCGTGCTGGACGCGTCCGCCTGATCCGCTAGCATCGTGGGCCGCTCCCGGACGGGAGCCGGGGAGAGCGGGGAGCGGATGGGGGTCTGCGGCGGATGAGCGTGGGGGTGAGGCGCGGGTGCCTGCAGCCGGTCGGTCTCGTGCTCGCCGCGGCGTGCGCGCTCGTCGGTGCCGGGGGCGCGGCCGCGGGCGTCGGCGCGAACGACGACACCGGGAAGTACGCGCCGGATGCCGGCGCCGCCTTCTACTCCGACATGTCCGCCCTCGGGCTCCGGCAGACGGTGATCACGGTGCGGTGGCTGCCGAGCGACCCGCTCGCGCTGACGGAGCGGCCCATGCTCGACCTCACGGTCGCGGCGGCGCGGCGCGCCGGCCTCGACGTCGTCTTCGCGGCGTATCCCTATCCGCCGCGCGAGATCGAGGGCGGCGTCGCCCGCCCCGAGGCGTTCGGCGCCTGGCTGGCCGAGCTCGCGCGGGCGTACCCCGAGGTGCGCCAGTTCGTGGTCGGCAACGAGCCGAATCAGGGCGCGTTCTGGCGCCCGCAGTTCTCGCGCTCCGCCCAGCGCTCCGCAAGGGCGTTCGGGCCGTTCCTCGCCGCCGGGTACGACGCGCTCGAGGCCGTCGACCCCGAGCTGACGGTCGTCGGCGTCGGCCTCTCGCCGCGCGGGAACGACCGGCCGCTCGCGAAGAGCAACATCTCGACCTCGCCGGTCCGGTTCGTCGCAGCTCTCGGTGCGTGGTACCGCTCGTGA
>DASTKY010000342.1:0-2624 GCA_035715495.1 Gaiella sp.
TGCCGAGTGCGCCCGGGCTCGGCTGGGAGCTCGACGCCGACTACATCGAGGCATACCGGGTCCCGGCGCACCCGTGAGCGCACCGGGGGCGGAGACGCCGCGGCTCGGCGAAGGGCTCGCCGGGAACGGCGTCCTCGTGACGGGAGCGGCGGGCGGGATCGGGTCGGCGGTCGCGCAGGCGTTCGCCGCGGCGGGCGCGCGGGTCGCCGCGCTCGACCTGCAGGAGCAGGAGGCCCGCCGCCTGGCCGCGTCGCTGCCCGGCGAGGGGCACGTCGGCATCGGCGCCGACCTCGCCGACGTCGCGCGCCACGACGAGCTCGTCGCCGGCGCGGAGGCCGCCGTCGGGCCGCTCGTCGCGCTCGCGCACCTGGCCGCGGTCCTGCGGCGCCAGTCCGACGTCCGCGAGATCGGCGAGCAGGACTGGGACGCGCAGGCGGACGTCAACCTGAAGGCGACGTTCTTCCTCGACCGCGCGTTCGCCGAGTCGCTCAGGGGCGCCGGCCGCCGCGGCGCGATCGTCAACTTCAGCTCGCAGGGCTGGTGGACGGGCGGCTTCGGCGGCTCGGTCGTCTACAACGCGACGAAGGGCGGCATCGTCACGATGACGCGCGGGCTCGCGCGCACGTACGCCGCGGACGGGATCCGCGTCAACGCCGTGGCGCCCGGGCTCGTCGACACGCCGATGATCCACGACGACCTCCCGGACGCGGTTCTCCAGGGGCTCGTCGACCAGGTGCCGCTCGGCCGGCTCGCGAGGCCCGACGAGGTCGCGCCCGCGGTCGTCTTCCTCGCCTCCGACCACGCGGCCTACATCACCGGGACCACGCTGAACGTCAGCGGCGGCTGGTTGATGTACTGACGATGGCCGGCGCGCGTCTCAGCGAGCTGTCCCGTGCCGCGGCCTCGGAGCGCGGGAGCGCAGGCGCGGTCTGCGTGCTCCCCGTCGGCGCGCTCGAGCAGCACGGCGACCACCTGCCCGTCGGCACCGACACCATGCTCGTCGAGGCCGTGGCGCTGCGGGCGGCCGAGCTCGCCCGCGTCGACACCATCGTGGCGCCGACGGTCTGGACCGGCCTCAGCCCGCACCACGTCCGGCTCGGGGTCACGGTCACGCTCGAGCCGGAGCTGCTGCTCGAGCTCACGCGGCAGGTCGTCCGCTGCCTGCGCCCGTGGTTCCGCGAGGTGGTGATCGTCAACGGCCACGGCGGCAACCGCGGCTGGCTCGGCGCGCTCGCCCTCGCCGAGCGGTGCCCGACCGTGACCTACTGGGAGCTGATCGAGCCCTCTCGGCTCCGCGAGATCTTCCCCGTCGACCTGGGCTCCGTCGGGCACGCCGGCCAGGCGGAGACCTCCGGGATGCTCGTGGTGGCGCCCGGCCTCGTCGACCGGACGCCCCAGGCGTTCGAGCCGATCACGCGCGCGAACGACGCGTTCCTGCTGCCCGACATGGGCGCGAGCGGCGTCCTCGGCGACCCGGCCGCCGCCTCGCCCGCCGCCGGGGAGGCGTTCCTCGACGCCGCGGCCCGGGCGCTCGCGGAGCTGCTCGAGACCCTCCCACGCGACGACACCCAGGAGAGCCGTCCATGACCCAGTTCCGCGCCGGCGCCGCCTCGCTCCCCCTCGAGCCTCCGCTCGGGCTCCCCATGGTCGGGTTCATCCGGCAGCCGTGGAACGCCCGCGGCTACGGCCTGCCGCTCGAGGTCGGGGCGCTCGTCCTCGAGCGGGGCGAGACGCGCGTCGTCCTCTGCGGCGTCGACGTCGTCGGGATCATCCACCCGCAGATCGAGCCGCTGCTCGACCGGGTCGCGGCCGCGACCGGCGCGGGCACCGACGGGATCCTCCTCAACCTGAGCCACACCCACCTGGCGCCGCCCGGCGGCGTCGCGGGCGGGGCCGTCTACGGCGACGTCGACGACGAGCTCGCCGCGTCGATCGAGGCGTTCTCGCGCGTCCTGCACGACAAGATCGTCTCCGTCTGCGGCCTGGCGGCCGCGAGGCTCGAGCCGGCCGGCGTCGTCTGGGGCCAGGCCGAGGTCGACCTCGCCGTCAACCGGCGCGAGCGGACGGCCGACGGCTCGAACGGCGGCTCGATCCTCGGGTGGAACCCGCACGAGCTCGTCGACAACCAGGTGACCGTCCTCCAGGCCCGCGCCCCCGACGAGTCGGCGATCGCGACCGTCGTCGGGTACGGCTGCCACCCCGTCACGACGGGCTACGACATGGACGTCTACTCGGCGGACTTCCCGGGCCCGATGCGCGACGTCGTGCGCGCCGTGTCGGGCGGGGAGTGCATCTTCTTCCAGGGCGCGGCGGGGAACGTGCTGCCGAAGTTCGCCTTCACGGACACCGAGGAGGAGGCGCGCCGCATGGGCACGCGCCTCGGCCTCGCGGCGCTCGAGGCGGTCGCCGACCGGTACTCCCGCCCGGTCGAGGTGGTCGCGGAGGACGAGGGCTCCGTGACGCCGATCACCCGCTACCGCCGACGCTTCGACGACCCCGTCGAGCCGCCCGCGCTGGCCGCCGCGCGCGAGGTCGTGTCGATCCCGCTCCTCGCGCACCCGCCGCTCGCGGAGCTCGAGCGCCAGCGCCGCGAGTACGAGGCGGATCTCGAGGAGGCCCGCGCC
>DASTKY010000343.1:0-2467 GCA_035715495.1 Gaiella sp.
TCTCCGACGCCACGCGCGCGGCGTGGGCGTGGCGCCGGTACGTGTCGGCGGCGCAGACGGTGCCGGAGCGCACGGTCGTCGTCCGCTACGAGGCGCTCGTCGCCGACCCGGCGGCCGCGGCGGCGCCCGTTGCCGAGCGGCTCGGGGTGGCTCTGGACCCGGTCGCCGAGGCGTTCTCGGCCGTGCACGACCGCTCCGCCGGCCGGTGGCGCCGCGACCTGAGCGCGGAGCAGGTCGCGGACGTCGAGCGCGCGGCGGGGGAGACCCTGGCGGCGCTCGGCTACGCGCTCAGCGGACCGCGCGCGCGGCGGTGGGCGCGAGCGCCCGGCGCTCGAGCTCGGCGAGGACGAGCGCGACCGACTCGTCCGGGGTGAGCGCGACGGTGTCGGCCACGACCTCGGCGTCGTCCGGCTCCTCGTACGGGTCGTCGACGCCGGTGAACTGGGTGATCTCCCCGGCCAGCGCCTTCGCGTAGAGGCCCTTGACGTCCCGGCGGACGCACTCCTCGACGGTCGCCTTCACCCAGACCTCGACGAACGGGCCCTGCTCCTCGACGAGCGCGCGGACGCGCTTCCGCGTGCCGTCGTAGGGCGAGATCGCCGAGACGACGACGGCGGCCCCGTGCCGCGTGAGGCGCGAGGCGACCCAGCCGATCCGCTCGACGTTCGTGTCGCGATCCTCGTGGGAGAACCCGAGGCCCTTCGAGAGGTGCGTGCGCACGACGTCGCCGTCGAGCACCTCGACGTGGAGCCCGCGGCGCTCGAGCTCGGCGGCGACGGCATGGCCGATCGTCGTCTTGCCGGCGCCCGAGAGGCCCGTCAGCCAGACGGTGAAGCCGGTGGTGTCGCTCGCGGCCACGGCGGAGTTCTAGCGGGCGGACGGGTGCAGCAGCGGCACGACCGGTGCCCAGCCGGCCTCCAGCACGGCGACGAGCGACGGCGGCGTGACGAGCGTCGCGGTCCCCGAGGGCCGGGGCGCGCGCGCGACGTAGCCGCCGGGCGACCAAGTGAGGAGCTCGCGGCCGAGGACGAGCTTCGGGTCGCCCTCGTCGAGGACGAAGGCGCCGTCGGGGAGGTCGTCGAGCCTCGCGGCGCGCAGACGGTGGCCGCGGGTCGCCGGGTCGACGCGCTCGGCATGGAGGCGCTCGTCGATCGTGTCCGCGCCCCGCTCGCCGTGGAAGCCCGCCCAGAGCGCCGTGAAGCGGTCGTAGTCCTCGCGGCGGCAGAGCGCGCACGGCCGGTGGCCCGCCGCGAGCGCGGTCGCCTCGTCGAGGAAGAAGAGCTCGGTGAACCTGCCCGGCTGCAGGAGCGGCGCGCGGTGCCAGTCCTTGTAGACGAGGCGGCAGGCGATCCAGCGCCGGACGCCGTACCGGCGCCGGATGCGGCCGTCGGCGTCGTGCAGGCAGCCGCGGTTGCCGTAGACGAGCCCGCGGCCGGGATCGGCCACGAGCTCGCCGAGCGGGGTGACGCGATTCCGCAGCGGCACGGGCGACCGACGGTACCGGGCGAATCCGCGGGAGTACGATGGAGCGGTCGTCCGGACAGGAGGCTCGCCCTTGAGCCAGCTGCGCTTCGACGCCGAGCTCCTCCCGCGCCTCGAGGCGCTCTACGAGACCGAGGACGTCCGCCGGCGCCGCCGCCTCGTGCGCGAGGCGCTCGCCGCCGCGCCGGGTGACCGCGTCCTCGACGCCGGCTGCGGGCCCGGGTTCTACGCGACCGAGCTGCTCCGCGACGTGGGGTCGACGGGCTCCGTCGTGGGGGTCGACCGCAGCGCGGAGATGCTCGCGGCGGCCCGTCACCGGACCGAGGGGCTCGCGAACCTCACGTTCCTCGAGGGGGACGTGACGGCGCTGCCCGTCGACGACGCCGCGTTCGACGCCGCGCTCTGCGTGCAGGTGCTCGAGTACGTCCCGGACACGGGCGCCGCGCTGACCGAGCTCCACCGCGCGCTCGCGCCGGGCGGTCGCCTCGTCGTCTGGGACGTCGACTGGAGCACGACGTCGCTCCACTCCGGCGACGAGGCGAGGACGCAACGCGTCCTCGGCGCGTGGGACGGCCACCTCGCCCATCCCACGCTGCCCCGGGTCCTTCCGTCGCGGCTGAGGGACGCGGGCTTCGAGGACGTCCGGCTGGACGCGCACGCGTTCGCCACGGACAGGTTCGTCCCCGGGACGTACCTCGGCACGATTCTCGGGCTCGTGGAGGCGTACGTCGCCGGGCTGGGCGACGACGCGGCCGAGGACGTACGCGGCTGGATCGGCGACCTCCGCGATCTCGACGCGCAGGGCGCGTTCTACGCGGCGGTGGCGCAGGTCCGCGTCGCGGCGCGTCGGCCTGCAGCCTGAGCGGTTCGTCTGCACGCCGTCGGCGCGTGGTCGACTAGTCTCTGACCGGAGTCAGAGAATGCGCGACGCCGACGTTCGCACCGTGCGGAGCTTCAACCGGCTCGTCACCGAGCGCGTCGGCGC
>DASTKY010000344.1:0-2982 GCA_035715495.1 Gaiella sp.
CCCCGGGCACGAGCCGGGCGCCCACGGCGGCGAGCCCGCCCGCGAGCCCGCCCGCCGCGCCTGCGCCGGGCAGAGCTCGCACGTCGACCCCGAACTGCTCGCGATAGCGGTCGGCGAGCGCCTCGAGCCGCGCCGCGAGACGGCGGATCGTGTCGGGCGTCGCGCCCTTCTGCGGGCCGTAGGTGCGGGCGGCGTCGACGAACCTCGTCGTCACGTCGCACGCGACGAGCACCTCGGCGCCACCGAGGGAGAAGTCGAGCGCCTCGAGGGCTCCGAGGCCGCCGTCGGTCGTCGCCGAGCCGCCCACCGCGACGATCACGCGGTCGGGCCGAGCGGCGAGCGCCTCGGCGAGCACTTCGCCCGTGCCGGTCGTCGACGCCCGCCAGGGATCGTTGGCCGGGCCTACGAGTGCCAGCCCGCTCGCCTGCGCCATCTCGACCACCGCCGTGCCGTCCCGGAGTCCCCATTCGGCCTCGACCGGCTCTCCGAGCGGCCCCGTCACCCACGCCCGCCGTCGGTCCGCCGGGTCGGGGCACAGCACGTCGAGCGTCCCCTCGCCGCCGTCGGCGAGCGGCAGGGCGACGGCCGGACGGCCCGTTCGCTCGACCCCTGCGACGAGCGCGGAGGCCGCGGCGGACGCCGTGAGGCTCCCACGAAACTTGTCCGGGCAGCAGAGGACGGGCCCGCCCGGCTCGTGGCTCACGCGGCCAGCATACGATCGCGCCCGTGGACGCCGCGGCCCTTCCTCCGGCCGAGTTCGGGTTCCCCGGCCCGCTCCGCGACCGACTCGTCGCGGCGATCCTGAGCGGGGAGAAGACGTCGACGACGGGGCTTCACGAGGAGTACCTCCGCGAGAGCACGCCGGTCGAGGCGGTGGGGCAGCGGGAGCTCGTCGTCGACTCCGACGGACGCGGCGTCGCCGTGATCGAGACGACCGAGGTGGAGGTCAAGCGCCTCGGGGACGTCGACCTCGACTTCGCGCGAGACGAGGGCGAGGGCTTCGAGACGCTCGCCGAGTGGCGCGCGGCGCACGTCGCCTTCTTCACGAGCCCGGCGATGAGGCGCGCGCTGGGCGAGCCGTCGGTGCCGATCGACGACGACACGCTCGTCGTCTGCACGCGGTTCCGCCTGGTCGCGCGCCTCGCCGAGCCGCCGCGGTAGGCACACAGCCGGCACGACCACGGCACCCCTCCGGCACACCTTCCGCGCTACGTTGCCTCCCATGGCGACGACCGCCACACCCTGGGGCCCGACGACGGTCGTCGAGGAGCTCCTCCTCCCCCAACGCGCCGGGGCGAAGCGCTTCGCAACGCGCGTCGAGCTCCTCGAAGGGGACGAGAGCGGCCGACTCGTCCGGTTCTCCTACACGACCGGCGGAGCCGTGCGCCGCGGCCCCGTGACGCTCCGCGAGCGCGACCTCGCGAAGCTCGCCTCACTGCTCGGGCGAACGCCCCAGCTGCGCGCTGCGCTGGCGGGCCTGGCGACGGAGGCTGCGATGGACGGGTGAGCCGGGAGTGCGCTCAGGCGGGTACCGCGACGCGGTCGCGCGCCGCCGCGACGAGGCCGCCCAGCAGCGGCACGCCTCCGGTCGGGCCGAGCAGCGGGTCGACCGCGTGCTCGGGGTGCGGCATGAGGCCGAGGACGTTCCCGGCCTCGTTCGCGACGCCCGCCACGCGGTCGCGCGAGCCGTTGACGTCGGTCACGTACCGCAGCACGACCTGTCCGCGGGCGACGACGTCGGCGAAGAGCGCGTCGCCGGCCACCCAGTTGCCCTCGCCGTGCTTGATCGGGATGACCAGCGACTCGCCGGGCCGACAGTCACGCGTGAAGGGCGTCGCGGTCGACTCGACCGTGACCTCGACGTCCGCGCACAGGAACTCGACCTGCCGGTTCGCACGGAGCACGCCGGGCAGCAGGCCGGCCTCGCAGAGGATCTGGAAGCCGTTGCAGATACCCAGCACCGGACCTCCGTCGGCCGCGAACTCGCGGATCGCACCCATGACGGGCGCAACGCGCGCGATCGCCCCGCACCGGAGGTAGTCGCCGTACGAGAAGCCGCCGGGCAGGACGACGCCTGTCGTCCCGACCGGGAGCTCCGTCTCTGCGTGCCACGCCGCGACCGCCTCCGCGCCGAGCCGTTCGAGTGCGAGTCTCGCGTCGCCGTCGTCGTTCGAGCCGGGGAAGGTCACCACGGCGACGCGCGGGCGGGAGTCGGTCATGCGTTCTCCGTGAGGATCTCGAAGCTCTCGATGAGCGGGTTCGCCAGCAGCTCCGCGCACATGCGCTCGACTTCGGCGTTCGCGCTCGCGCGGTCGACGGCGTCCAGCTCGAGCTCGACCAGGCGACCGACGCGGGCGCCCGTGACCGCGAAGCCGAGCGTCTGGAGCGACGCCTGCACGGCCTCGCCCTGCGGATCGAGGATCCCGGCCTTCGGGCGGATCAGCACCGTCACGTTCATCGCACGACCTCCGGGTCGGCCAGATAGCGGTCGAAGGGGATGTCGGTCAGCTGCTCGAACGCCTCGACGTACCGCGCCCGCGTCCCCGAGACGACCTCGTCGGGCAGCTCGGGGCCCGGGGGCGTGCGGTCCCATCCCGTCTGGAGGCACCAGTCGCGGACGAACTGCTTGTCGAAGGACGGTTGCGGGCCACCCGGCGCGTAGACGTCGGCGGGCCAGAAGCGGGACGAGTCGGGCGTCAACGCCTCGTCACCCAGCGTGACCACGCCGTCCGCGTCCAGCCCGAACTCGAACTTCGTGTCGGCGAGGAGGATGCCGCGCTCGGCGGCGTGCTCGTGCGCGGCGGCGTAGAGCCCGAGCGCCGCGTCCCGCGCGACGGCGTACGCGCCGTCCTCGCAGAGCTGGGCGGCCTCGTCCTCGGTGATGTTGAGATCGTGGCCGCTCGTCGCCTTCGTCGCGGGGGTGACGATCGGGTGCGGCAGCCGCTCGGACTCCACGAGCCCGGCAGGCAGCTCGTGCCCGCA
>DASTKY010000345.1:0-2389 GCA_035715495.1 Gaiella sp.
TTCCTGATCATCGCGATGGGCATGGCGTTCGCGTTCGTCTCGATCTCGATCGCGGCGCTCGCAGGCGTCCCGGCCGAAGAGGCAGGTCTCGCCTCCGGCCTGATCAACACGTCGCAGCAGATCGGCGGCGCTCTCGGGATCGCCGTCCTCTCGGCAGTCGCGATCGCGCAGACGAACGACGCGGCGGCCTCGGGCGACGCCGCCCCGCAGGCCCTGACGACCGGCTTCCAGGCCGCGTTCTGGGTCGGCGCAGCGGTCGCGGCCGCAGGCGTCGTCGCCTCGCTCGCGTTGATCCGCAAGGAGGAGCTCGCCTCCGCCCCGGAGGGCGAGGCGGTGCCGGTCGCCGCCTAGGACCGGCCGAGCACGACCCGTGGGCCCCGGCTGCGTCCGGGGCCCACGCGCGGTCCGGCGTCAGGTGGTCTTCCGGTCGCGACCGAAGCCGTACTTCGCGACTGCCCAGGTGCCCGCGCAGGCGAACACCGCGACGGGCCCGGCGCTCGGCACATCGGGGTGTCCGCTGATGCGAGAACGCCGGACTACGGAGCCGGTGATTCGTCCGCCGCCGGAGCGGGAAGACCCCACGGATGGGGGCGACTGGGCTCCGGCTGCCCGCGCGCTACGCGGGCGCGACGCCGATTGCGCGCGGCGGCATGGCCGACGTCGTGCGGGCGACCGACGAGCGGCTCGACCGCACGGTCGCGATCAAGGTGCTCGCCGAGCGCTACGCGGAGAACGGCGAGTTCCGTACTCGCTTCCTCCGCGAGGCGCAGACCGCGGCCAGCCTCTCGAACGAGCCCTACGTGATCGCCATCTACGACGTCGGCGAGGCCGACGACGGCCTCCCGTTCATCGTCATGGAGCACCTCCCGGGCGGCACGCTCGCCGACCGGCTCGGCGACGGGCCCGTCGAGCAGGACCAGGCGCTCGCATGGCTTGCGCAGGCGGCGTCGGCACTCGACGCCGCCCACGCCAGGGGAATCGTCCACCGGGACGTCAAGCCGGCAAACCTCCTCGTCGCGGAGGACGGCACGATCCGCGTCTCCGACTTCGGGATCGCCCGCGCCGCGACCCACGACACGCTGACCGCCGCAGGGACCGTCCTGGGCTCGACCGGCTACATGGCCCCCGAGCAGGCGCGCGGCGAGCCGAGCACGGCCGCGAGCGACCGCTACGCCCTCGCCTGCGTCGCGTTCGAGCTCCTCACCGGGCGGCGGCCGTTCGTCCGTGAGACCCACGCCGCCGAGGCGATGGCGCACGCGAGCGAGGCGCCGCCGCGCGCGAGCTCGGTCGCGCCGGCGCTGCCGCCCGGGGTCGACGACGTGCTCGCCGCCGGGCTCGCGAAGCACCCCGACGACCGCCCCGGCTGCGCCCGAGAGCTCGTACGGCGGCTCCGGGAGGCGCTGGCGGAGCCGCAGACCGGTCCCGCACCGACCGTCGTGCCGCCGCCCCCGACCGAGTCGACGCGCGTGGTGCGCCACGGCTCGCGCCCGCGCCGCGGGCTCCCGCTGCTCGTCGCCGCGGGCCTCCTGGCCGCGGGCGGCCTCCTCGCCTGGGCGCTCACGTCCGTCGGCGACGACGAGCCCGCCTCGACGGTCGTCATGACCCAGACGCTCCAGGGCGAGACGGTCGTGCGCACGGTGACGACCGAGGGGCAGACGGTCGAGCGCACCGTGACGACCGACGGGCAGACGGTCGAGCGCACCGTGACGACGGAGGACACGACCTCCTCGCCGCCGCCCGCCGCGGAAGGCGGCCGGAGTGGGGCGGAGCTCAACGATCAGGGCTTCGCGCTCCTCCAGGAGGGCGACGTGACGGGTGCGCTGCCGCTTCTCGAGTCCGCCGTTGCCGATCTGAGCGGGGACGGCTCGCTCGCCGAGGCGTACGCCTCGTACAACCTCGCGACCGCCCGCTTCGCGGCCGGCAGCTGCGACGGCGTGCTCGAGCTCCTCGACCGCTCGGAGCAGGTCCAGGGCGAGTGGCGGGAGATCGACCGTCTCCGCAAGGAGGTCGAGCGCCGCTGCGAGAAGGGCGGAGGCAAGGGCAACCGCGAGGAGTGAGCGGTCGAAGTTCTCGACCTTTCCTGGCCGCCGCGTGAGACGTGCGGTATCGACGGGGGATGCCCTCCGCCCGGGACTTCGACTTCTGGCTCGGCACGTGGGACGTCCGCTGGGGCGCCGACGGCGAGCGCGGCCGCAACGTCGTCACGCGCACGTTCGGCGGCTACGTCGTCGAGGAGCGGTTCGACGGCCGCCCCGGGGTCGACCTGACCGGGATGAGCGTCTCCGTCTTCGACGAGCACCGCGGGCTCTGGCGGCAGACCTGGGTCGACGACTCGGGCACGTACTTCGCGCTCGAGGGCGGGATGGCCGGGGACGAGCTCCATCTCCTC
>DASTKY010000346.1:0-2949 GCA_035715495.1 Gaiella sp.
CCCAGGTGTCCTTGCTGCCGCCGCCCTGCGACGAGTTGACGACGAGCGACCCCTCGCGCAGCGCGGTGCGGGTCAGGCCGCCGGGGACGATCCGCACGCCGTCCGCGCCGCTCAGCGCGAACGGCCGTAGGTCGACGTGGCATCCGTGCAGGCCGCCCCGGACGAACGTGGGATGGCGCGAGAGCGCGATCGTGGGCTGGGCGACGTACTCGCGCGGCGACTCGGCGACCCGGAGCCGGAACGCCTCGCGCTCCTCGGGCGTCGCCGCGGGTCCGATCAGCATCCCGTAGCCGCCCGACTGGTCGACGGCCTTGACCACCAGCTCGTCGATCCGGTCGAGGATCAGCTCGAGGTCGTCGGGATCCGCGCCGACGTAGGTCGGCACGTTCGGGAGGATCGGCTCCTCGCCGAGGTAGAAGCGGATCATCTCGGGGACGTACGGGTAGATCGCCTTGTCGTCGGCGACCCCGGTGCCGACCGCGTTCGCGAGCGTCACGTTGCCCGCCCGGTACGCGTTGAGGAGGCCCGGGACGCCGAGCAGGCTGTCCGGCCGGAACGCCAGCGGGTCGAGGAAGTCGTCGTCGATGCGCCGGTAGATCACGTCGACGCGCTGCAGCCCGTTCGTCGTCCGCGTGAAGACGCGGTTCCGGTGGACGACGAGGTCGCGGCTCTCGACGAGCTCGATCCCCATCTGCCGGGCGAGGAAGGAGTGCTCGTAGTAGGCGGAGTTGTGGGCGCCCGGCGTCAGGAGGACGATCGCCGGGTCGCCGGGCGCCGAGCTCGGCGCCACCGAGCGGAGGGTCGCGTGGAGCTCGCGCGGGTACTGGTCGATCGGCCGCGCGCCGGACCGCTCGAAGAGCGCGGCGAAGATCCGCTTCAGCGCCTGGCGGCTCTCGAGCATGTAGCTGACCCCCGACGGCGTGCGCAGGTTGTCCTCGAGCACCAGGTACCGGCCGTGCTCGTCGCGGATCAGGTCGATCCCGGCGATGTGGGCGAAGATCCCGCCCGGCGGCTCGAGGCCGATCATCTCGCGGCGGAGGTTTGTGCCCGCGAAGACGAGCTCGGCCGGCACGACGCCCTCGGTGAGGATCCGCTGCCGTCCGTAGAGGTCGCCGAGGAAGAGGTTCAGCGCGCGTACGCGCTGCGTCACGCCGCGCTCGACGTGGGCCCACTCGTCGGCCGGGACGATCCGCGGGATCAGGTCGAACGGGAAGATCCGGTCGGTCCCCGCCTCGTCGCCGTAGACGGTGAAGCCGATGCCCTGCGTCAGGAAGAACGCGTTGGCGGTGCGGATCCGCTCGTCGAGGCCGTCGTCCGTCAGCGCCGCGAGGCGCTCGTAGAGCGCGCGGTAGTGCGGGCGCGGCCGACCGTCGGCGTCGACCATCTCGTCGAAGAAGCCCCCGGCGTCGTAGCCCGCCACCAGCCCGGTGGGGGGCGGCGCTCCCGGGGTCGGCGTCTCGTCCACTGGCGCCGACGATAACGGCGGTACGGTTGCCCCGTGCCGAGGCCACGGTATTCGTCGTCGGGCGAGACGCCGCCGCCTCTGCCGCCCGTCGCGCGGACGGTCGGCCAGGTGGTCGCGGAGGCGATCAAGCTCTACCAGGCGAACGTCCTGCCCGCGCTCGCGCTCGGGCTGCCCGTGGCCGTCGTCGACCAGTTCGCCGTCGACCGCTCGCTGGACGTCCGGATCGCCCTGCTCCTCGTCGCCTCGCCGGTGTTCAGCTTCGGGTACGCGGCCGGCTGCGCGATCCGCCAGGGCGCGCAGCCGCCCTTGCGGACGTGGCTCGTCGCGACCGGTGTCGGCGTCTTCACGTTCATCCCGGCCGCGTTCTTCTTCCCGTGGTTCGCGCTCGCCGCCATCTTCTGGCTCGCCCTGGCCGGGCACGCCGTGCCGGCCGTCATGGCGGAGCGGCTCGGGCCGGTCGACGCCCTCCGACGGACCGTGGAGCTCGCCCGGGCCGACTACGTCCACGCCGCCGGCGCGCTCGCGACGCTCGTGCTCCTCTTCGGGCTGACCCGGCTCGCGCTCGGCCTCCTGCTCTCGAGCCAGGCCGACGCGACGCAGCGCGTCTCGATCTTCCTCGCCGACGTCGTCGTCTCACCGCTCCTCTACCTCGGGGGGGCCATCGTCTACGTCGACCTCGTCGCGCGCGTCGGGGTCGGCCGCGCAGAGCGGCGCCGCCTCCGCGACGCGGCCTTCGGACGGGCCGCGAAGTAGGCTGGGCCGGCGAGCAGGTCGCGCCTCGCGGCCTGTGGCCCACCGGAGGAGGAGCGCGCCGTGCCGACCTACCTGATGCTCTCGTCTCTGACCGAGAAGGGGACCCAGACGCTCAACGCCAACCCCGCGAGGCTCCGCGAGGTGAACCGGGACGTCGAGGAGCTCGGCGCCCGGATCCTCCACCAGTGGGCCTCGCTCGGCGAGTACGACTTCGTGAGCGTCGTCGAGGCGCCCGACGACCTGACGATCGCGAACATGTCCGTGCGGCTCGGTGCGCGGGGCAGCGTGCGGTTCGAGACGCTCCCCCTCGTCCCGGTCGACGACCTGCTCGGAGCGCTCGAGGCCTAGCAGCGTGCACGACCTGACGGGCAGGCTCGCCCGGGCCTCGAGCAGGCATCCGCGCCGCACGCTCGCCGCCTGGGGCGTCATCCTCGTCCTGTCCGTCGCGGCGATCGGCGGCCTGCTCGGGTCGACCCTGACGACGGACGCCGAGATGACGAACGACCCGGAGTCGTACCGTGCGTACGACCTGATCGGCGAGCACTTCCCTCCGAGCGGCGACTACGTCACCGACGTGGTCGTCGTCCGCTCCCCGACGCTCCGCGTCGACGACCCCGCCTTCCGGGCCAAGGTCGAGGCACTCGTGCGCGAGATCGAGGCGACCGGGGCGGTGCAGCCGGTGCGGACCGTCTACGCGACGGACGATCGGACGCTCGTCGCCCCGAGCGGGC
>DASTKY010000347.1:0-2101 GCA_035715495.1 Gaiella sp.
CGGCAGCGGGTACGTCCCCTCGTACTCGATCGGGTTCTGCGTCGCGAGGACGAGAAACGGCGACTCGAGCTGCCGCGTCGTGCTCTCGAGCGTGACCTGCCGTTCCTCCATCGCCTCGAGGAGCGCGGCCTGCGTCTTTCCCGGCGCGCGGTTGATCTCGTCGGCGAGCAGGATGTTCGTGAAGATCGGCCCGGGCTCGAACGTGAAGCTGCCGCGCGAGCTGTCGTAGATCGAGGCCCCGGTGATGTCGCTCGGGATCAGGTCCGGGGTGAACTGGATGCGGGCGAAGTCCATCGCACAGACCTGCGCGAACGAGCGGGCGAGCAAGGTCTTGCCCAGCCCCGGGAGATCCTCGATCAGCACGTGACCGTCGGCGAGCAGTGCGAACAGCACCAGCTCCACCGCCTCTCGCTTGCCGATGACGGCCCGCTCCACGGCGTCGGCCACGGCGGTCGCCAGCTCCTGGACCGGGACGTCCGCCGCAGGCCGGTCGTTCACAGCTCCTCCAGTCGCTCGATCGCCGCTTGCAGGTCGTCGCGAGCCAGGCCCCGGCCTCCGCGACGCGTGGCCGCGCGGTCGGGACGGACGATCTCCCACAGCCGGTCGCCGAGCAGCTCCTCCGCGCGCCCGGGCGCGAGCGCCATGTCGATGCCACGCCGCCCGAGGCGCGCCGTCACGATCGGGACGAGCAGCGGCCGGAGCGACCGGTCGACGCTGAACGCCGAGTGCTCGCTCTCCCGCAGGACGTCGACGATCTGGCTCAGCCGCGACGGCAGCTCGTCGTCCCGCACGCGAGGCGTCGGCGGTCGTCTCGGAGCGGGTTGGAGCTCCAACGCGGCTGCCGCGGCGATCGCGGCGACGAGCACGAGCGCCGCTGCGAGCGCCACGGTCCTGCCCTGCCCGAGGACGAGACCCAGGGCGGTCGCGGCAGCACAACAGGCGACGAGGAGGAGCAGTGGACGGCGGGCGATCACGGCGGCGTGATCTCCGCTTCGACTCGCCGCATCGACGCGATCGCGCGCCGGCGGTCGTCCTCGTCCATCGGGTGGTCGCTGAACCGGGCGATCTCGAAGAGGCCGGTGAGGTCGGACGCCCCTCCGGCGCTCGCGCCGAGCACCCGGAGGACGCGAGCCGTGTACTCCGTCGGGGTCTCGTCGGGCGCGCGCGAGAGCTCGACCTGGCCGAGCGACCCTTCCATGCGCGCATAGGCGCGCCGGACGGCAAGCCGCGGGTCTCGCTCCGACTCCAGGTCTGCGAGCGACCACCTGAGGTCGGAGCCGACCCGCCCCACCGCATCGGGGACGACCGCCCGACGTTCGTGCCCCGCGCGCCGACGACGCACGAGGACGGCCGCCGGCGCCAGCAGGAGCAGTGCGGCCGCCAGGCCGACGCCGAGCCAGGTCAGCGGGGTCGAGGTCGCGTGTCCCGCCGCCGCGGAACCGCTCGCCGGGCCGGGCGGAACGGCGACCGCGGTGGTGGAGTCGGGCGACGTCGTCTGATTGGGAACGAGAAACGGCAGGGCGAGGAGCAGGAACACGCCGATCGCTCCGCCCACGAGCGCAGCGGCTCTCCCGGCGGTCGACAGCGACCCTCCGATGTCCTCGAGGTCTCTCGCACCCAGCCGTTGCTTCCGTCGCCGCCGCTTTGCCCCCGAGGGCGTCCCGACCCAGACGAGGAGCAGCGACGCGACGACGAGGACGCCCGCGGCGGCGGCGAGCGCGCTGACGACGCCGGCCGGGAGGTCCTGCCGGCCGCCGGCGTGCCACGGCGACCCGCCGCTGGCCAGCGCGACGAGTGACACGAGCAGGATCCCCACCGTGGTGGCGACGATCGCTCGCGCGTCGCTCAGCGGTCTGCCGGGCACGGCGTGATCATCCTCGATTCGCCGGGCTACAGCAGGCGCCCTACGTCAGCGCGGCAGCGGGTTCGGGCCGGTGGCGGTGACGAGCCGCTGCGGCACCCAGTCGTCCACGTGGACGAAGCCCTCGAAGCCGCCCACCTCGTCCTCGACGACGTCGAAGAAGGAGCGCCGGTAGAACTTCACGTGGGTGAAGTCCTCGAAGAGGACGTAGACCGGGTCGACGTCGGCGCTCTGGAACTG
>DASTKY010000348.1:0-2784 GCA_035715495.1 Gaiella sp.
CGGTCGACCAGCTCGGGGCGCGTCGCGGCGAGGACGACCGACGAGCAGCCGCCGCACGAGGCGCCGAGCACGACGGCCGGGCCGAACCCGAGCTCGTCGAGCAGCGCCGCCGAGACCGCCGCCTCCGCGGCCGCGCCGTCGACGGCCCCCGCCGCGGCCGAGAGGCCGGAGCCGGGCAGGTCGTAGCGGACGACCGTGTGCCGGGTCGCGAGGCGCTCGAGCCACGCGCGGAACGGCGTCGACTCCCACTGGTACTCGAGGTGGCCGACCCACCAGCAGGAGATGAGGAGCGGCGGGCCGGTCCCGAGCGTCGCGAACGCCAGCCGCCCCGCTTCCGTCTCGACGAAGCGGATCTCCTGCTCCACCAGCGAGACGATAGACACCCGTGCCGGCCGAACGGGCCATGCCGCCAGATGGCCGAACCCGGCGATGCGCAGCCCGCCCCGGCGGGCGTAGAACGTCCTCGTGTACACGACGGCGACACCGATCCTGCGGCCGCTGCAGCGCCACGAGCGCGCGCCGGTGCTGACCGTCTTCCGGGGACTCGGCGAGCGGTCGCGCCGACGCCGCTTCCTCGGGCCGAAGCCGCGGCTCAGCGCGCGGGAGCTCGAGACGCTGACGGACGTGCAGCGCGGCCGGCACGAGGCGATCGTCGCGACCGACCCGGGGACGGGCCGCCCCGTCGCGATCGCCCGCTTCGTCCGGGACACGTCGGACCGGTCGGTCGCCGAGGTCGCCTTCGAGGTCGTCGACGCCTGCCAGGGGCGCGGTGTCGGCCGCCGGCTCGCGCGCGAGCTCGGGCTGCGTGCGCGCCGCGCCGGCTTCCGGCGGCTCCGGGCGACCGTGGCGCTCGGGAACGAGCCCGCCTTCGCGCTCCTCCGGCGGCTCGGGACGATCGAGGAGACGCGGCTCGACGGAGACGTCGTGGAGGTGGTCGTCGCGTTGTAGCCTCCCGCGCGGGTTGCGGATCATCGCCGGGACGCACAGGGGCCGCCGGATCGCGGCGCCGAAGGGGGCGCACACGCGCCCGACGGGAGACCGCGTGCGGGAGGCGCTCTTCAACCTCGTCGGCCCCGTCGACGGCGCCGCGGTGCTCGACCTCTTCGCGGGCTCCGGCGCGCTGGGGCTCGAGGCGCTCTCCCGCGGGGCGCGCGCGTGCGTCTTCGCGGAGGCCGACGGCGCCGCGTGCCGCGCGATCCGCGGGAACCTCGAGGCGCTCGGCCTGACGGGCGCCCAGGTGCTCCAGCGCGACGCGGTCGCGGTCCTGCGGGAGGAGATCGCCGCCTCGCGGCGCTACGACCTCGTCCTGCTCGACCCCCCGTACGAGCGCTGGGGCGAGCTCGAGCCGCGCCTCGGGACGCTCCTGCCCGACGTGGTCGAGGCCTCGGGCCTCGTCGTCGTCGAGACCGACGCGCGCGTCGAGCCGACGCTGCCGCTCGCTCCGGCGACCTCGCGGCGGTACGGTTCCGCCCGGCTCACGCTCTTCCGACCATGACCCGCACGCCCATCGTCGCCATCAACCCCGGGACCTTCGATCCCGTCACGCTCGGGCACGTCGACGTGATCCGCCGCGCCTCCGCGATCTTCGACCGGGTCGTCGTGGGCGTCGTCCGCGACCCGCAGCACAAGCAGCCGACCTTCAGCGTCGAGGAGCGGGTCGCGTTCATCGAGCACGCCGTCGCGGACGTGCCGAACGTCGTCGTCGACGTCTTCAGCGAGCTCGTCGTCGACTTCGCGCGCAAGCACGGCGCCCGCACGATGGTCAAGGGCCTGCGGGTGATCGCGGACTTCGAGTGGGAGTTCCAGATGAACCGGCTCAACCACCGGCTCGCGCCCGAGATCGAGACGATGTACGTGATGTCGAGCCCCGAGTACGCCTTCGTCTCCTCGAGCGGCGTGAAGGAGATCGCGGCGTTCGGTGGGAACGTCGAGGGCCTCGTCACCGACGAGGTCGCGCTCCGCTTCCGCGAGCTCTACCCGAACGGGCGGCCCGGGGCACCGCTCAGCCCGCAGGAATAGCGCGTCCCGGCCTCCACGGACTCGCCGTGGGGGAACCCGGTTCCCCCACGAGCCCCCTCCTTCGCGCTTGCGGCATCGCCGTCGGCGGTTGGGCCTCCCGGCCCGCGAAGCCGGCCTCCGGTCGTTCAGCCTCTCGTTTCCGTCCTCGTGCTGCGCGTCGTTCCGTACGCCCGATCCAGGGAGACCTGCGCCCCCGGCGTCCGCGGACGCGAGTACCATCCACGCCATGGACGTCCTCGTACTCATCGACAAACTCGACGACCTCGTGCACAACGCGAAGGCCGTGCCGCTGACCGACCAGGTGCGCATCGACCGCGAGGAGATCTACGACATCCTCGACCAGATGCGCGCGACGATCCCGGAGGAGATCAAGCAGGCGCGCTGGATCGTGAAGGAGCGCCAGGAGATGCTCGCGGAGGCCAAGCGCGAGTGCGATCGTCTCATCGGCGAGGCGCGCGAGCAGGCGATGCGCGAGGCCTCCCAGACGGAGATCGTGAAGCTCGCCGAGCGCCAGTCCCAGGACATCGTCGAGGAGGCTCGGCGCGACGCGCGCGAGACCCGGCTCGAGATGGAGGACTGGGCCGACGGGATCCTCTCGACCCTCGAGGTCAACCTCGACAAGTTCCTCGGGGCCGTGCGGCGCGGCCGCGAGCGGCTCCACGAGCGCTCCCAGGAGACCGTCGTCGCGGGCATCGGCCCGATCGACCGGGACGGCTCCTCGGGCGAGTACCAGTAGACGCGTCGCGGTGAGGGGCGGCCCCCGCC
>DASTKY010000349.1:0-7880 GCA_035715495.1 Gaiella sp.
TACGAGCCCGTCTGGGCGATCGGCACCGGCAAGACCGCGACGCCGGAGATCGCGCAGGCCGCCCACGAGCTCATCAAGGAGCTGCACCCGACGCAGGTGCTGTACGGCGGCTCGGTGAAGCCCGAGAACGCCGCGGAGCTCCTGGCGCAGCCCGCGGTCGACGGCGCCCTCGTCGGGGGCGCCTCGCTCGACACGGCCTCGTTCGCGGCGATCTGCAGCGCCGCCGTGGTGGCGTGACCAGGAAGGGCGAGCCGCTCGTCACGCTCGTGATCCTCGACGGCTGGGGCCTCGCGCCGCCGGGGCCCGGCAACGCCGTCGACCTCGCCCACACCCCCGTCTTCGACGACCTCGCGCGGCGCTACCCCGCGACGCAGCTCGAGGCCTCCGGGGCGGCCGTCGGGCTCCCGGACGGCCAGATGGGGAACTCGGAGGTCGGCCACCTGACGATCGGCTCCGGCCGCATCCTCCACCAGGACCTCGTGCGGGTGAACCGCGCGGTCGAGGACGGCTCGCTCTTCGAGAACGAGGCGCTGCTCGACCTCTTCCGCCGGACCCGCGCCCGCGCCGGCGAGGTGCACCTGCTCGGGCTCGTCTCGAACGGCGGCGTGCACTCGCACATCGACCACCTGCGGGCGCTGCTCGAGCTCGCCGAGCGGGAAGGGATGGGCGACCGGACGTGGGTGCACGCGTTCACCGACGGGAGGGACGTCGCGCCGGAGTCGTCCATCGCCGACCTCCCGACGCTCCCGGCCGAGCGCATCGCGACCGTGACCGGGCGCTACTACGCGATGGACCGTGACCAGCGGTGGGAGCGGACGCAGCGGGCGGTCGACGCGATCCTGCTCCGCGTCGGCGAGGAGGCGGACGACCCGGTCTCGCCGGTCCGCGCGAGCTACGCGCGCGGCGTCACCGACGAGTTCCTCGAGCCGGTCGTGCTCCGCGGCCGCCCGCGGCTCGACCCGGCCCGCGACGGCGCGGTCGTCTTCAACTTCCGGCCGGACCGCGTCCGCCAGCTGACCCGGAAGCTGCTCGACGCCGACGTCGACGTCGTCACCCTGACCCGCTACGCCGACGACTTCCCGTGCCCGGTCGTCTTTGCCGAGCAGGTCGTGCAGCGGACGCTGGCCGAGGTCGTCTCGAAGGCAGGCCTCCGGCAGCTCCACGCGGCCGAGACGGAGAAGTACGCCCACGTCACGTACTTCCTGAACGGCGGCGTCGAGGAGCCCTGGGCGGGGGAGACGCGGATCCTCGTGCCGTCGCCGCGCGACGTCCCGAGCTACGACCTCGCGCCCGAGATGTCCGCCGCGAAGGTGGCGGCGCACGTCGTCGCGGCGCTCGACGACGGCTACGAGCTCTGCGTCGTCAACTTCGCGAATCCCGACATGGTCGGGCACACCGGCGTGCAGTCCGCGGTCGTCCGCGCCGTGGAGACGGTCGACGCCTGCCTGGGCCTCGTCGTCGCCGCGACCCACCGCCGCGGCGGGGTCTGCCTCGTCACGGCCGACCACGGCAACGCCGAGAAGCTCCTCGAGGACGACGGCATCAACCCGCACACGGCGCACACGACGAATCCCGTGCCGTTGATCGTCACGCGCGAAGGTCTCCGTCTGGCAAATGGAGGCGGTCTCGCCGACCTCGCGCCGACCGTGCTGCGGCTGCTCGGGCTCCCACGGCCGCGGGTGATGAAAGGGAAGTCGCTGATCGTCAATCGGTGACACGCCACGAACTCGTAAATTGTTCGTGAAACCGGCGCACCCGTCGCTATGCTCGCGGCGCATTGGCCCTGACGCAGCCCGATCACGGTGTGCTACGCAAGGCCCAACGCGGCGACGAGCGGGCGTTCTCGCTCATCGTGAGGGCGTACGAGCAGCCCGTCTTCAACTACGTCCTGCGCCTCGTCGGCGACCGCAACCTCGCCGAGGACCTGACGCAGGAGGTCTTCCTGCGGGTCTACCAGGGCCTTCCGGGCTTCTCGGACCGCTCGCGCTTCACGACGTGGCTCTTCCAGGTCACGAAGAACCGCGTCCTCGACGAGCTGCGCGCGCTCGAGCGTCGGCCCCGCGCCGTCGTCGCCCTCGACGACATCCCGCCGCTCGAGTTCGTCGACCAGCCGTTCGAGCGCTCGGAGACGATCGACGCCGTCTGGCGGGCGGTCGAGGGCCTCACCGTCGACCTCAAGATGGCGCTCCTGCTCCGCGACGTCGTCGGCCTCTCGTACACGGAGATCGGCGACTCGCTCGAGATCACGCTCGCGACCGTCAAGTGGCGGATCTACAAGGCGCGGGAGGAGGTCGCGACGGCGCTCGCCCGCGACGGGATCACCGCGAGCACGGCGACCTCGACGCGGCCCGTCCGGGTCGCGGCCGTCGGCGACTAGCCCGGGACCCGCGCTCGTCCCGTCGTTCGCTCGCGGAGCGGCGTCCGTACGATGCCCGGATGCCGCCGCCCGACCCCATCCGGTCGCTCACGGACGCCGTCTCCGAGGCCTGCGGCGCGGCGGTCGAGCTGACCCGGCCGTCGGACGAGCGGCACGGCGACTACGCGACGAACGTCGCGCTCCAGCTGGCGGGGACGCTGCGGCGCCCGCCGCGCGAGGTCGCCGAGGAGCTGCGCGAGCGGCTCGCCGGCCTCGACGGCGTCGCCTCGGTCGAGGTGGCGGGGCCGGGGTTCCTCAACCTGACGGTCGACGACGGCTGGCTGGCCCGTGGCCTCGCCGCCGTGCTCGCGTCGGGGAACGGCTTCGGCGGCGGCTCCGCCGACGAGCCCGAGCGGATCCAGGTGGAGCTCGTCTCGGCGAACCCGACCGGCCCGATCACCGTCGCGTCCGCCAGGAACGGCGCCTACGGCGACGCGGTCGCCCGGCTCTTCGCGTTCGCCGGCCACGAGGTCGAGCGGGAGTACTACTACAACGACGCCGGGGCCCAGATGGACCTCTTCCGTGCCTCCGTCGAGGCGGTGCGCCGCGGCGAAGAGCCACCCGAGGACGGCTACCGCGGCGCCTACCTCTCGGACCTGGCCGGCGTCGAGGGCGACCCCGTCCCGCGCATGCTCGAGGAGATCGAGGCCTCGCTCGAGCGCTTCCGCATCCACTTCGACAGCTTCGAGCGGCAGAGCGTGGTCGAGAGCGAGGTGCCCGAGGCGATCGCGCTGCTCGAGACCTACGAGGACGACGGCGCCGTCTGGGCCCGGACGAGCGCCCACGGCGACGACAAGGACCGCGTCGTCGTCCGCTCGAACGGCGAGGTGACCTACTTCGCGGTCGACGCGGCCTACATCCGCCGCAAGTACGCGCGCGGCTTCGACCGCCTGATCTACGTGCTCGGCGCCGACCACCACGGCTACGTCGCCCGGCTGCAGGCGCTCTCCGAGATGCTCGGCCACCCGCGCGAGTCGGTCGAGGTGCTGATCTACCAGCTCGTCAACCTCACGCGCGGGGGCGAGGCGGCCCGGATGTCGAAGCGCCGCGGGGACGTCGTCTTCCTCGACGAGTTCCTCGACGAGATCGGCGTCGACGCCGCCCGTTGGTACCTCCTCTCCCGCGGTCACGACCAGACGATCGAGATCGACGTCGACCTCGCCGCCGAGCGAAGCCAGAAGAACCCCGTCTACTACGTCCAGTACGCGCACGCGCGGATCGCGGGCGTGCTGCGGAACGCCGAGGGCGCCGCCCCCGACGCGGCGGCCGCCGGCCCGCTCGCCGACGAGGAGCGGGCGCTCGTCAAGCGGCTGCTCGAGCTGCCCGACGTCCTGCGCGAGGCGACGGCGCGCCGCGCGCCCCACGCGATCCCGACGTACGCGATCCGCGTCGCGGACGACTTCCACCGCTTCTACCACGAGCACAAGGTGCTCGGCTCGGACGCGCAGGCCTTCCGGCTCGCGCTCTGCACGGCCACGCAGGGCGTCGTGGCGACGTGCCTCGACCTGCTCGGGATCGAGGCGCCCGAGCGCATGTAGCGCCCCTCGCGCTCGTACGATCGCCCGATGCGGTGGAATGTCGCGCTCGGTGCGCTCGCCGCGTCGTGGGGCTTCATCGCCGTGCTCGCGGCGGCGGTCGACCTCGGCGCGGAGGCGCTCGCGTTCTGGCGGCTCGCGCTGGCGGCGGCCACGCTCGTCGTCGTCGCGCTCGCGACGCGGCGGCTCGACCGGCTCGCGCCGCGTGGGCGCCTCGGGGCGCTCGCCGCGCTCGGCATCGTGCAGGGTGCCCACTGGCTCTTCTTCTTCGAGGCGGTCGAGCACGGCTCGGTGGCGCTCGCCGTGCTCACGTTCTACGCGGCACCGCTCCTCATCGCGCTCGCCGCGCCGTTCGTGCTCGGCGAGCGCACGAGCCGCCTCGTTCTCGGCGCGTGCCTCGTCGGAGCGCTCGGGATCGCCGCGATCGCGCTCGACGACGGTGGCGACGGCGCGGTCACCGTCGCCGCGGTCGGCGCGGGCCTCGCGAGCGCCGCGACCTACGCGGTGCTCGTCCTGCTCTCGAAGCGGCTCCTGACGCAGGCGATCCCCCCGCTCACCGTCGCGTTCTGGGACTGCCTCGTCGGCGCGGTCGCCGTCGCGCCGGCGCTCCTGCTCGCGGACCGCGTCGTGCCGGACGGCGCAGGCGAGTGGGGCGCTGTCATCGCGCTCGGCGTCCTCTTCACCGGGCTCTCGACGCTGCTCTACGCGCTGCTCCTGCGGCACGTCGCGGCCCAGACGGCGGGTGTGCTCACGTTCCTCGAGCCGGTCTCCGGCGTCCTCCTCGCCTGGGCGCTCCTCGAGCAGCGGCCCGGCACCACGACGCTCGTGGGAGGCGCGCTCGTGGTCGCGGCGGGGGTCGCGGTCGTCGTGCTCGAGCCCACCGAGGTTGCGGTGGCCGATGCCCCGGTCGGGGTAGCATCGGGCGCTGAATGAGCGCCGATCCCGCTCGCCTGCCTCCCGACCGGAACCTCGCGCTCGAGCTGGTGCGCGTCACGGAGGCCGCCGCGATGGGCGCGGCGCGGTGGATCGGGCGCGGGGACAAGAACGCCGCCGACCAGGCCGCCGTCGACCTGATGCGCCTGATGGTCTCGAGCGTCTCGATGCAGGGCGTCGTCGTGATCGGCGAGGGGGAGAAGGACGAGGCGCCGATGCTCTACAACGGCGAGGAGATCGGGGACGGGACCGGCCCACTCGTCGACGTGGCCGTCGACCCGCTCGAGGGCACGCGGCTCACCGCGCTCGGCATTCCCGGCGCGATCTCGGTCATGGCCGTCGCCGAGCGTGGGACCATGTTCTTCCCCGGCGCCGCGATGTACATGGACAAGATCGCCGTCGGGCCGGAGGCGGCGGACGCGATCGACATCCGCGAGTCGCCGACCGAGAACGTCCGGCGGATCGCCGAGGCGAAAGGCGTCTCCCCGAGCGACCTGATGGTCGTCGTGCTCGAGCGTGACCGCCACGACGCGCTGATCGAGGAGCTGCGCGCGAGCGGCGCGCGCGTGCGGCTGATCCGCGACGGGGACGTGGCCCCCTCGGTCGCCGCCGCGCAGGACTTCACCGGGATCGACGCGCTGATGGGCGTCGGCGGCACGCCCGAGGGCGTGATCTCGGCGGCCGCGATCAAGTGCCTCGGCGGCGCGCTCCAGGGGCGGCTCTGGCCGCGCTCCGACGAGGAGCGGGCCGAGCTGGAGCGCTCGGGGTACGACGTCGACGCGGTCCTCACGCACGACGACCTCGTGTCGGGCGACGACGTGTTCGTCGCGGCCACCGGCGTCACGGAGGGCGCGCTCCTGCGCGGAGTCCGGACGAGCGCCGCGGGGATCGAGACGGAGTCGATCGTGATGCGCTCCCGCTCGGGAACCGTGCGGCGGATCGCCGCCTACCATCCGTCCGAGAAGATCAGGCAGCTGCGACGCGAAGGAGAACGCTGATGGGCTGGCAGCAGCTCTACGACACCGCCGCGAGCATCGTCGCCGACCACAAGGGCATCCTCGCGGCCGACGAGAGCACGGGCACGATCAAGAAGCGCTTCGACACGATCGGCGTCGAGTCGACCGAGGAGAGCCGCCGCGCGTACCGGAACCTGCTGTTCACGACGGAGGGCATGGAGGACTTCGTCGGTGGCGTAATCCTCTACGACGAGACGATCCGCCAGTCGGCCGACGACGGGACGCCGTTCGCCGAGCTGCTCGCGGGCAAGGGCGTCGTCCCGGGGATCAAGGTCGACACGGGCGCGCACGACATGGCCGGCTTCCCCGGCGAGAAGGTCACCGAGGGGCTCGACGGCCTGCGGGCGCGGCTCGAGGAGTACGCCAGGCTGGGTGCGCGGTTCGCGAAGTGGCGCGCCGTGATCACGATCGGAGACGGCATCCCGAGCGACGCGTGCCTCCACGCCAACGCGCACGCCCTGGCGCGGTACGCCGCGCTCTGCCAGGAGGCCGGCCTGGTGCCGATCGTCGAGCCCGAGGTCCTGATGGACGGCGGGCACGCGGTCGAGACGTGCGACGACGTGACGGGGCGGACGCTGCGCGCGGTCTTCGCGGAGCTCTACGCGCAGGACATCCACCTGCGCGGGACGCTGTTGAAGCCGAACATGGTGATCGCCGGTCAGGCGTCGCCCGTGCCGTCGCCGCCCGAGCAAGTGGCCGAGCTGACGGTGCACAGCTTCCTCCGCCACGTCCCGGCGCTCGTGCCCGGGATCGTCTTCCTCTCGGGCGGCCAGTCCGAGGTCGAGGCGTCGGAGAACCTCAACGCGATCAACCGGGTCGGCGGCCCGTGGCCGCTCTCGTTTTCGTACGGGCGGGCGCTCCAGGCGTCCGCGCTGCAGGCGTGGCAGGGCCAGCCGTCGAACGTCGAGGCGGCGCAGGCGGCGTTCCTGCACCGCGCGCGGATGAACGCGCTCGCGGCGGCAGGCCAGTGGAGCGCGGAGCTCGAGGAGGCGGTGCACGCCTAGGCATGGGCGTGCGCGCGCTCGTCGGCGGGCTCGTCGCGGGCCTCGTGCTCGCGGCCGCGGCGGCCGCCGGTCCCACGGCCGGGACGGCCGCGCCGCGCGTCACGATCTTCGGCGACTCCGCCGCGACGGCGATCGCGTACGACCCGGACGCGAAGCGGATCGCGGGTCGCGGGATCGACCTCCGCCTCGAGGTCGCCGCGTGCAGGCGGCTCGGCGACCTCAGCTGCCCGTACGACGGCGAGCGGCCGGCGAACGTCGTCGAGCGCGCGAGAGCGCTCGGGAAGGAGCTCGGCCGCGTCGTCGTGGTGCTGGTGGGCTACAACGACTACGAGAGCCGCTACGCGCTCAACATCGCCGAGGCCCTCCAGACCTTCCGGGAGGCGGGCGTCGAGCGCGTCCTCTGGGCGACGCTGCGGGCCGAGCGGCAGTCGTACGTGACGATGAACCAGGCGATCCTCGAGGCCGCGGCGCGCTCGCCCGCGATGACGGTGCTCGACTGGAACGTCCTCTCGCGCGGGCGCCCCGACTGGGTGCAGGAGGACGGCATCCACCTGACGGCGCTCGGCGCGCAGGCCATGGCGCGCATGGTCTCCGACGAGCTGACCCGGCTCGGCGTCGCCCCGCGGATCACGCCGACCATCGCGATCGCCGCGCCGAGGCTACCCGTCGGGCACGTCGACAGGACGTTCGCGGCCCGCCTCCAGGCCGCCGGCGGCACCGCGCCGTACCGCTGGTCGGTCCTGCGCGGCAGCCTGCCGCGCGGTCTACGCCTCACGACCGACGGCCGCCTGCGCGGCGTCCCCGCGCGCCCCGGCGTGTACCACTCGCGCCTCCGCGTCGTCGACCGCACGGGCGCGTCGGGGACGCGGGCCGTGACCGTCCGCGTCGCCGCCTGACGGGGTAGCGTCTCCCGGATGTCGCTCACCGACTTCCAACGGGAGCTCTGTGAGACGAGCGAGCACGACTTCGCCGACCT
>DASTKY010000350.1:0-2339 GCA_035715495.1 Gaiella sp.
GAGGTCGAGGAGGAGCCGCTCGCCCTGGTCGAGGCCGAGAGCCACGACGTGGCCGATCTGGAGGAGCCGGTCGAGTACTGGGTCGAGGAGCCGGTCGTCGAGACCGAGGCCGTCGAGCCCGTCCCCGTCCTCGCGAGCGTCGTCCCGGAGCCGACCTGGCCCGAGGGCGAGTACGTCCCGCCCGCCCGGCCGCGCCCGACCCTCGGCGCGACGAACGGGTCGGCCGAGCCCGGGCCTGCGCCCGACCTCCGGACGGCGCCGTGCGTCGCGTTCGTCTCGACGCCCGGTGGCTACCGGGTGGTGCCGGTCGGCCGCGAGGCGCCGGACGTCGGCGCAGTCGTCGAGATCGAGGGCCACGGCGAGCTCCTCGTCGTCCGGCACGTCCGCTCGCCGCTCCCGCACGACGTCCGCACGTGCCTGGTCGTCGAGCCGACCGCGCAGCCGCTCGTCTACAGCTTCGCCTGAGCCGACCGGGGGACGGCGCGGGCCGCGCCTACACTCACTCGGCGTGGGCCGTTAGCTCAGCTGGTAGAGCAGGGGACTTTTAATCCCAAGGTCGCTGGTTCGAATCCAGCACGGCCCACCAAGACATCGCTGCAAATGGGCTCGGTCCTCGAGGAAACGGGCGACGGCTTCGCGCGTTCGACGACCCCGCCGGGAGCGCGGCTCCGCGGCTAGCCGGTCGTGCCCGACAGGTCGCGGCACGAGTCGGACTCGCGGAAGGCGTCCTCCAGTTCGCCGCCCGCGTCGAGCTGCTCGAGCTCGTTGAACGTCGACGAGAGCTGGTTTCCCATGGTCGCGAGCGTGGCGGTCACCGTCGAGACCGCCGTGAGCACGCCGCTGACGCCCGAGGCGTCGTCGACGGCGTCCTCGATCTTGCCGACCTCCGTCTCCAGCTGGTCCGCCAGCTGGTCGACGGAGTCCTGCGCCTCCTGGCCCGCTTCCGTATCGGGCTTCCCGAGGCCCCGCAGGTCGTCGACGAAGGTCTCGGTCGCGCCCTGCACGTCGTCGGCGGCGCCTTCGAGGGCCTCGCGGGAGACGTCGCCGCCCTGCAAGGACGAGACGCTCGTGCCGAGCGACTCGGTCCACGTCGAGATCGCGCTGCAGACGCCGTCCGCCCAGGTCGCCGTCGCGCTCGTGTCGGATCCGTCGTCGCTGCCGCAGGCCGCCACGAGCAGCACGAGGACGACGGCGAGCGCGGCGGCTGTGGACGTGCGTCGCATCTCGTCCTGAGGCTACTCCCCGACGCGCCGGTCCGCATCGCGTGCCGGCTCGGCGGGCGGATCGAGCCGCACGACCTCGTCCATGCGGTCGAGCCCTTCGGCCCGGTGGGTGATGAGGAGGACGGTGCGGTCGGAGGCCGCGTCGAGCACGTCGTCCATGAGGGACATGGCCGTCTGCGGGTCGAGGTGCGCGGTCGGCTCGTCCAGGACGAGCACCGGCGCGTCCGCGAGGAGGGCCCGTGCGAGGACGAGGCGCTGGCGCTGGCCGCCCGAGAGCCGCGAGCCCTCTTCGCCCACGAACGTGTCCAGCCCGTCGGGCAGCGCCGCGACCCAGCCGGAGAGCTGGGCCCGTCGCACGGCGTCCTCGAGCTCGGCGTCGCTCGCGGCCGGCCGCGCGAGCCGGAGGTTCTCGCGGATCGACGAGTCGAAGACGTGCGCCTCCTGGCCGGCGAGGGCGAACGTGCGCCGCACGTCCTGCTGGCGATAGTCGCGCAGATCGCGGCCGTCGAGCGTGACCCGGCCCTCCTCGGGGTCGAGGAAGCGGAAGAGGAGGTTCGTGACGGTGGTCTTGCCCGCCCCGCTCGGGCCGACGAGCGCGACGCGCCGGCCGGGCTCGAGCCGAAGGTCGAGCCCACGGACGGCCGGAGGCTCGTCGGGCGCGTACCGGGCGGTCACGCCCTCGAGCGCGACCGCGGCGGGGCGGGGTGGGGCGGGCAGGGGCTCGCCCGGGTCGCGGACGAGCGGTTCGCCGCCGGTGAGCTCGAGCACGCGCGCGCCGGAGGCGAGGCAGTGGGCCAGCTCGCGACCCGCACCGGGGAGCGGGAGGACCGCGTCGAAGGACGAGAGCGCGAGGAGCGCGAGCGTCCCGACGAGGACGCGATCGAGTGCGTCTGCGTCGTGTGCGGAGACGGCTACGGCGAGGACGCCGACGACCGTGAGGCCCGCGACCAGCACGATGAGCGCATCGCCGAGCCCCGAGAGGAGCGCGTCCCGACGTCCGAGGCGCGCGAGCTCGCGGTCGAGCCCGCGGATGCGCGCGAGCCTCTCGTCCTCGCGCCCGTACGCGGCGAGCTCCGGCGCGCCGCGCAGGAGCTCGACGAGCTCGGCGGTCAGGTC
>DASTKY010000351.1:0-2829 GCA_035715495.1 Gaiella sp.
AGGTCGCGCCACGAGCCGGGGAAGTTCCGGTTGAGGTCGACGGCGCGCGCGTTCGTCCGCCGCTTCGCGGCGTGCCCGTCGGGGTTGAGGTCGGGCACGACCCAGATCGAGCCCTCCGCCGGAGGCCGGGCGTGCAGGAGCCGGGTCGCGACCACGCTCCCCGCGCATTCGTCCCCGTGGACGCACCCGACGACGAGCACGCGCGCGTGCCCGCGCCCGACGCGGAACGCGCGGATCGACTGCCCCAGCGTGCTCGTCCCGACCTCCGCCGAGGCGACGCCGTCCCCGGGGAGGCGGACGTGGAGGTGGTTGTCGTGGTACCGCGGGAGGACCTCGACGATCGCCGGCGGCCCGGTGAGCCCGGTCCGGGGGCCGACGAAGACCTTGACGGCGCCTGCGGCGACGAAACGGTCGACCAGATCCTGCGCGAGCCGGCGGGCGATCTGCCCGGGCCGGTCGGGCGGGCGCTCGCGGCCGTCCTTGCGCGGGTAGTAGACGTCCGCGTCGAGCCCGTTCTGGTGCGACGCGTGACCCGGCGCGCCGTACCCGTCGCCGAAGTCGCCGCCCGCCGGCCGCGAGAGGTCGCCGACTCCGATCCGCGCCGCCTCGGGGTGCGCAGCGCGAAACTCGCGCGTGACGCGGAGGAGGGTCGAGACGAGGCGCCGCGTCCCGGTGCGGCGCCACTCGCGGTTGGGCGAGCGGCCCTGCACGAAGTCCCAGGTGAACAGGGAGTGGCTCTCGGCGGGCAGTGCCACGCCGTCCACGAGGGCGCCGTGCCAGGGCAGCCCGACGGCCCGCGGCTCGCCGCCCGGAGCCGCCGCCGTCGCGCCGGCGGCCGCGAGGCCGAGCGCGAGGGCGAGCAGGGCCGTGCGGAAGGCGCGCACCGTGCCGCGAACCCTAGCCCTCGCGGGGATGGAGTGCGAACATGTGTTCGTGTCGCACCGCTCGGCGATCCTCCATGCCGACGCCGACGCGTTCTTCGCGTCCGTCGAGCAGCGGGACGACCCGAGCCTGCGGGGCCGTCCCGTCGCGGTCGGCGTCGGCGTCGTCATGGCGGCGAGCTACGAGGCGCGACGCTACGGGGTCCGCGGCGCGATGGGCGGCGCGCAGGCCCGGCGCCTCTGCCCGCACCTCGTCGTCGTCAGCCCGCGGTTCGACGCGTACGTGGAGGCGAGCAAGGCGCTCTTTCGCGTCTTCGAGGATCACGCGCCGCGGGTCGAGGGGATCTCGCTCGAGGAGGCGTTCCTCGACGTGACGGGGCTCGAGCGGGTCACCGGGACGCCGCGACAGATCGCGGCCCGCCTGCGACGCGACGCGCGCGACCGCGTCGGCCTCGCCGTGACGGTCGGCGGCGGCTCGACGAAGCTCGTCGCGAAGACGGCGAGTGGCACCGCGAAGCCCGACGGCCTCCTGGTCGTGCCGCCGGAGGAGGAGCTCGCGTTCCTGCGGCGCCTCCCGGTCGAGCGCATCTGGGGAATCGGCCCTGCGACGACGCGACGGCTGAACGCCTGCGGGCTTCGCCTGGTCGGCGACGTGGTGGGCGTCTCGGAGACCGACCTCGTCGCCCTGCTCGGACCGGCGGCCGGTCGGTTCGTCCACGGCGTCGCCCGGAACCGCGACCGGCGGCGGGTGGCCGTCCGGCCGCGCCGGGGCTCGTTCGGGTCGCAGTCGGCCGGTCGGCGCTCGCCCGACGCCGTCGACGAGGTGCTGCTCGGGCTCGCCGACCGCGTCGCCTACCGGATGCGGACCTCGAGCCGGCGCGGCCGCACGGTCACGATCCGTCTCCGGTTCGACGACTTCACGCGCGCGACGCGGTCCCTGACGCTGCGCCGGCCGACGTCGGCGACGCGGGAGATCCTCGCGGCGGCGAGACAGCTCTTCGCGGAGACGCGGCCGCTCGTCCTCGAGCGCGGCCTGACGCTCGTCGGCGTCGCGGTCTCGAACCTCGACGACCGCTTCGCGCCCGTCCAGCTCGCGCTCCCGGTCGACGACCCGGCGGTCGCGGGCCTCGACGCGGCCGTCGACGCGGTACGCGAGCGGTTCGGCGCGAAGGCGATCACCTTCGGGACGCTCCTCCACCGCGACCTGCGGTCGATGCCGTGGGTCGGCGACGAGGACTAGTCGGCGAAGACCGTCGCCCAGTCGTCCTTGACGCTGACGACCGTCCAGCTCTCGTCACGGGCGCGCTCGAGCGCCCGTTCCGCGCCCTTCACGTAGTCGAACTCCCGCTCGGCGTCGTCGTGCAGGACGAGCAGTCGGAGCGCCGGCCGGTCCTTCCCGCCGGCGAACCGCAGCATCGGCACGTCGCCGTTCGAGTTCCCGCCGGCGACGAGCGGCCGCCTGCCGATCCGGCTCCAGATCCGCACCGGCTTGACGGGGCCGTCGTCGAAGACGTCGGGCTCCGCGAGGTACGCGAGCGCACCGCCGTGCTCGTCGTCGGTGTAGACGAGCCCGAACGAGCTGCCGACCACGCGCTCGGGCGGGATCCCGTACAGCTCGCCGGTGACGGGCCGCATGAAGTCGCGGCTGCCGCCGGAGGCGATGAAGCACGTGAAGCCGTGGCTCTCCAGGTACCGGAGCAGCTCGACCATCGGCACGTAGGCGCAGTCCCGGAGCCGCCGGCCCAAGGTCGGGTGGGGAGCCGCGTCGAGGAACGCGGCCGCCGCATCGGCGAACGCGTCCACCGTCAGGCCCGAGTACGCGCGGAGGATCCCGCCCATCAGCACGCGCAGGACGGTGTCGTCCCCGGTGTAGTGCTTGTCCATCACGCCGCTGAGCCACGCGTAGTCGCGCTCGTGGGCGGCCCGCCACGGCTGCGTCTCGCGGAGC
>DASTKY010000352.1:0-12014 GCA_035715495.1 Gaiella sp.
GACCGCCACGTGGAGGCCGGCCTCGGCGACCGGGTCGCCTTCCTCTGGGAGGGCGAGCCGGAGGACGACCGGACGTCGGTCAGCTACGCGGACCTGCAGCGTCGCGTGGTCGCGATGGCGAACTGCCTGAAGGAGCTCGGCGTCGGCAGGGGGACGAAGGTCGCGATCTACATGGGGATGGTCCCGGAGCTGCCCGTCGCGATGCTCGCCTGCACGCGGCTCGGCGCCCCGCACACGGTCGTCTTCGGCGGGTTCTCGGCCGACTCGCTCTCCGACCGCGCGAACGACATGGGGTGCGAGGTGCTGATCACGCAGGACGAGGCGTGGCGCCGCGGCTCGACCGTCCCTCTGAAGCGCACCGCCGACGAGGCGATGGCCGCCGCGCCGGGGATCCGAGCCTGCCTCGTCGTGCGGCGCACGGGCAACGACGTGCCGATGCAGGCGGGCCGCGACCACTGGCTCCACGACTTCGACGTCGCCGACGACCCGGCGACATGCCCGTGCGAGCCGATGGACGCCGAGGACCTCCTGTTCCTGATGTACACGTCCGGGACGACCGCGAAGCCGAAGGGGATCGCCCACACGACGGGGGGCTACCTCGTCGGCGCGGCGACGACGCACCACTACGTCTTCGACCTGAAGCCCGAGACCGACGTCTACTGGTGCGCCGCCGACATCGGCTGGATCACCGGGCACAGCTACATCGTCTACGGGCCGCTCTGCAACGGGGCGACGTCCGTGCTCTACGAGGGGACGCCCGACTTCCCCGACCAGGAGCGGTGGTGGTCGATCGTCGAGCGCTACGGCGTCACGATCCTCTACACCGCGCCGACCGCGATCCGCGCCCACATGAAGTGGGGGCCCGAGCACGCCGCCGCGCACGACCTCGGCACACTGCGCCTCCTGGGCTCGGTGGGCGAGCCGATCAACCCCGAGGCGTGGATGTGGTACCACGAGCACATCGGCGGGGGGCGCTGCCCGATCGTCGACACGTGGTGGCAGACCGAGACGGGGATGATCATGCTCACGCCCCTGCCCGGCGTCACGACCACGAAGCCCGGCTCGGCGACGCGGCCGGTCCCCGGCGTCCGCGCCGCGGTCGTCTCAGAGCAGGGCGAGCGCGTCGAGCAGGGCGGCGGGTACCTCGTGCTCGAGCAGCCCTGGCCGGCGATGACCCGCGGGATCTACGGGGACGACGCCCGCTTCCGCTCGACCTACTGGGAGCGCTTCCCCGGGGTCTACTTCGCGGGCGACGGGGCGCGGATCGACGAGGACGGCGACTTCTGGCTGCTCGGGCGTGTCGACGACGTGATGAACGTCTCGGGGCACCGGCTCTCGACGATCGAGGTCGAGTCGGCGCTCGTCGACCACCCGCGCGTCGCCGAGGCCGCGGTCTGCGGGCGCGCCGACGCGACGACCGGACAGGCGATCGTCGCGTACGTGACCCTCAAGGGCGGCGCGGAGGGCTCCGTCGAGATGCTGGACGAGCTCCGCAACCACGTCGCGCAGAAGATCGGGGCGATCGCGAAGCCGGCGAACATCGTCTTCACGCCGGAGCTCCCGAAGACGCGCTCGGGCAAGATCATGCGCCGCCTGCTCCGCGACGTGGCCGAGAACCGGCCGCTCGGCGACACGACGACGCTCGCCGACCCGGCGGTCTGCGCCGAGCTCGCCGACCGCGCCGCCGCCGCGCCCGCCGAGGACTGAGCTCAGCCGAGCGCGGCCGCGTAGGCGGCGACCGTGCGCTCGACGTCCGACCCGGTCGTCCGCCAGCCCGAGACCGAGAGCCGGATCGCGGCCCTGCCCTCCCAGGTCGTCCCGCTCATCCACGCCTCGCCGCCCGCCTGCACCGCGGCGAGCGCGGACGTGGTCGTCGCGTCGTCCGCGAAGCGGAAGAGCACCTGGTTGAGGACGACGTCGTTCAGCACCTCGCAGCCCGGGAGCAGGGCGACGCGCTCGGCGAAGGCGCGCGCGTGGTCGCAGCAGCCCTCGACCAGCCGGGTCACCCCCTTACGGCCGAGCGCGCGGATCGCCGCGTAGACCGGAACGGCCCGGGCGCGCCGGGAGAACTCCGGCGTGTACGCCATCGGCTCCCGCCCCTCGGCGTCCTCGACCTGGATCAGGTAGGCGGCGGTGGCGCTCATCGCGCGCCGGTGCGCCGCCGGGTCGGCGCAGAGCGCGATCCCGCAGTCGTACGGGACGTTGAGCCACTTGTGCCCGTCCGTCGCCCACGAGTCCGCGCGCTCGACGCCGGCGACCAGCGGTCGCAGGCGATCGCTCGCCCCGGCCCAGAGGCCGAAGGCGCCGTCGACGTGCAGCCAGGCGCCGGTCGCCTCGCACGCGTCGGCGATCGCGCCGAAGTCGTCGAACGAGCCCGTGTTGACCTCGCCCGCCTGGGCGACCACGATCGTCGGCCCGTCGCCCTCCGCGAGCGCTGACGGGAGAAGCGCGGCCTGCATGCGTCCCTGGTCGTCGACGGGCACGAGCCGCACCTGCTCCATGCCGATCCCGAGCAGGCGCAGCGCCCGGTCGACCGTGATGTGGCGCTTCTCCCCGGCGACGATCCGGAGCTGCGGGCCGCCCTGGAGCCCACGCTCGCCGACGCTCCAGCCGGCGCGGTGGAGCACCTCGTCGCGGGCGACCGCGAGCGCGGTCGTGTGCGCCATCTGACAGCCGGTGACGAAGGCGAACGACGCCGTCGCCGGGAGGCCGAGGAGCTCCTTGACCCACGTGCCGGCGATCTCCTCCACGACGGCCGCGGTCGGGGTCGGGAGCAGGAGCGCGGCGTTCTGGTCCCACGCGGAGACGAGCCAGTCCGCGGCGAGCGCCGCCGGCAGCGCGCCGCCGATCACGAAGCCGAAGAAGCGGCCCGACCCCATCGCCATCAGCCCGGCCTCGCCGTCCCGCGCGAGCGCCTCGACGACCTCGAGGTCGTCCGTCCCCGCCTCGGGCAGCGGGCCTCCGAGCCCCTGCCGCAGCTCCGCGACCGTGGCGCTCGGCGGGATCGGCCGCTCGGCCGACGATGCATACCACTCGGCCGCGAGCTCGGCCGCGCGTCCGAGCACCTCACGCTCGCCCATCCGGCGAGTCTACGGCGCGCGCTCGGCGCGGAGCGCGAAGGCGGTGACCGCCGCGAGCCCGAGGATCGCGAGCCAGACCGGCTCCGGCCGCGGCTCGAGCGCGGAGGGGATCCGCCAGTCGAGCCACCCGCGCTTGACGAGCTGCTCGTTCCAGTAGTCCTGGGCCAGGTTCACGGCGCCGTAGGCGAACGCGAGCGAGAGGTAGAGGCGGGTTGCCGTCGCCCTCGGCCCCGCGTGGAGGCGCGGCCGGGTCAGCAGGAGCGCGCTGAGGACGATCAGCGCCCCGTCGAGCCCGTGGTGGTGCCCGAGATGGACGGCGGCGATCGTCGTCCCGTCGGCCTCGAGCCCTGGACGCTCCATGATCCAGACGCCCTCGGGCAGGTAGAGCCCGGCCTCCGCGGCGAGCCACGGGACGGAGAGGACGACCGCGACGACCGCGAGCCCGAGCCGCAGCGGGTCGAGCGGGAGCCGCGAGGCGACCCCTGCGCCCGCCCGGCGGGCGGCGGCGAGGGTCAGCCCGGCGGCGAGCACGACCCCCGCGGCGGGGATCGCGTTCACCCAGCGCGCGTCGAGGTCGTCCTGGTCGACGACGCCAGGCCACGCGACGACCGCGCAGAGCGCGATCGCCGGCCCGCCCACCCACCACGTGGGGCGCGGGAGCGCGTCGAGGGCGACGAGCACGAGGGCGATCGCGACGAGCGCGACCGGGAAGTCGACCTCGACGAGCGCCCGCGAGAGCCCGCCGCCGACCCCCTCGCGCGAGACGTGGTACAGCTCGGCGGGCTCGAGGCGCGCGTAGGTGATCACGATCGCGAGGAGGACGACGGCCCAGGCGCTCCACGTGGCGAGCGCCTCCCCCTGCGACGCGCCGGTGCGTCTCACGCGGCCGACCGTAGCGGGTCGCCGGGACGGGAGGGGATCCCCCCGAGCGGGTCGAACACCGACGCGTGGCCGGTCGCGAGGCGACGATCGTCGACGACGTGGGCTCGGTCGAGCTCCGCGAGACGAGCCAGCCGGTCTACGACGTCCCGTTCGAGCTGCAGCTCCTGCGCGAGGATCCCGTCACGGGCGCCGAGCACTACGTCGTCCGGTACCCGCCGGGCCTCCGCGCGCGGTGGCATCGGCACACGGTGGCGCACACGATCGTCGTACTCGAGGGCCGCCTCGATGCGAACGGGCAGACGGTCGGGCCCGGTGCGTACTGCCACTTCCCGGGCGGCGTGCCGATGCACCACGCGCCCGCCGGGGACGACGGCTGTCTCTTCCTGATCCTGTTCGAGGGCCCGTTCGACGTCGAGCTCGTCGACGGGCCGGGCGCCTAGACCGCGACGGTCTGCAGCCCGAGCTCGTCGAGCGTGGCGCGCGCGGCCTCGTCGCCGGCGTCCGCGGCGGCCCGGATCCGCGCGTGCAGGTCGACGAGCGCGGTCAGGTACTGGGCGTGGGTGAGAGCGCGGCCGCCCGCGCCGGCCCGGAAGCGCATCGCGACCTCCCGCGGGACGCGCCGGAACATGATGTCCTCGTGCTCCTTGCCGCCCGGCGCCTCCGACTCCTCCGAGCGGAAGAGGAGGACGCGGTCGCCGCGAAAGCCGTGCGGCGGCGGGAACGGCGGGTGGAAGCCGGGGGGCAGCGGGACGGTGAAGGGCTCCTCGCCCTCGGGGACGGTCTCGTCGTCGCTCATGCCGGCAAGGTAGCGCTGATAGCGCACGCTGTCAACGCAGCCTGGCCTTGCATCGATCGGCACATGGGCGTACGGTCGCACGTCGAGCGCAGACCCTTGCGGCGAACGAAAGGAGAGGGTCGGAATGCGACGGAGACTCGGTCTCGGACTCGCGGCGACGGTGCTCGGAGCGGCGGCGCTCGCCACCGCGCTGTGGCCCGCGCTGGCGAGCGGGGGAGCGGCGGCGACGCCGCGCGTCCTGCGGCTCAACATCAGCGACACGAACATCGAGTACATCGATCCGGCGCTGAACTACGACTTCCTGGGCTGGCGCCTGGAGACGATGACCTGCGCCCGCCTCCTGTCGTACCCGGACAAGGCGGGTGCGGCGGGCGCGCGGCTCGTGCCGGAGGTCGCGCGGAGCATGCCCCGCGTGAGCAACGGCGGGCTGACCTACACGTTCACGGTCCGGCCGGGGTTCCGCTTCTCGGACGGGAGCGCCGTCACGGCGGGCAGCTTCCGCCGGGCGATCGAGCGGGCGCTGCACCCGAAGATGCAGTCACCGGCGGCGTCCTTCGTGGGCGACATCCGCGGCGCGGACGCCGTGCTCGCCGGCAAGGGGACGACGCCCTCGGGCGTGAAGGTCAGCGGCGACCGGCTCAGCATCACCCTGACGCGGCGCGCACCCGACTTCCTGTCGCGCATCTCGATGCTGTTCTTCTGCGCCGTCCCGGAGAGCCTGCCGATCGACGACCGCGGGGTCACGAAGATCCCGGGCGCGGGGCCGTACTACTTCGCGGAGTTCAACAAGCGGTCGTCGATCCTCCTGCGGCGCAACCCCTACTACGGCGGCACTCGACCGCAGCGGTGGGACGAGGTGAAGGTGGCGCAGAACGTCGGTGTGCAGACGAGCTACCTGCAGGTGCGGCGGGGGGACATCGACCTCGACATCTCGGGGCTCCCGCCCGCGGCCCAGACGGAGCTGACCCGCAGCTACGGGATCAACCGGGGCCGCTACTTCGTCCTCCCGGGCCTCACGATCCAGTACATCGCGCTGAACACCGAGCGGCCGCTCTTCCGAGACCGGTCGATGCGGCAGGCGGTGGCGTACGCGATCGACCGGATCGGACTGATGCGGCTCGCCGGGCTCAACGGCGGGATCCCGAACGACCAGCTCCTCCCGCCGGGGATCCCGGGCTACCGGGCGGTGACGGTCTTCCCGAACCGGCCGAACCTCGCGAAGGCGAGAGCGTTGATGCGGGGCCGGACGGCAAAGGCGGTCCTCTACGCGGGCAACGACCCGGTCTCGGAGGCCCAGTCGGAGCTGATCCGCATCAGCCTCGGCCGGATCGGCATCGAGGTCGAGGTCAAGAGCTACACCTTCGGCGTCCAGATCACCAAGGCCGGGACGCGGGGCGAGCCGTTCGACATGAACCTCATCGGCTGGTTCGCCGACTACCCGGATCCCTACGACTTCGTCAACGTCCTGCTCTACGGGAAGACGATCGCGAAGCTCAACAACGTCAACACGGCGTACTTCGACGACCCCGCCTTCAACCGGCGCATGGAGCGCGCATCGCTGACGACGGGTGACGCACGGGCGGCCACGTACGCGGCGCTCGACCGCGACCTGACGCGGGCCGCGCCGTTCGTCGTCTACGGGAACTCGACGATCCGGGAGTTCGTCTCCGACCGCATCGGGTGCCCCGTGCCGTCGGCGCAGGCGGGCGGCCTGAACCTGACGATGCTCTGCCTGAAGTAGGAGTCCGACGCGATGCCGGTCGCGCCCGTCGAGGGGGAGGGCGCGACCGGCTACGCGGCCAGCAGCCGCTCGAACCGCTCGGGCTCGTCGAACGGCCCGATCACGGCCAGGCGGAGGGCGCCGCCGAGCACGTCTCCGGCGACGCGCCGGAGGTCGTCGACGGTGACGGCGTCGAGGCCGGCGAGCACCTCGTCCGGCTCGACCGCGCGCCCCTCGAGCACCTCGCGGCGAAGCCCGAACATGATCGTCGCGTGCGGGCTCTCGAGGCCCAGCACGAACCGGCCCTTCGCGAACGAGCGGGCCTTCTCGAGCTCGTCCGCGGGCACCGACTCGGCGACCACGCGCCGGAGCTCGGCGACGATCGTCTCGACCGCCTCGTCGATCCGGTTGAGGTCGACGCCCGCCTGCGCGGCGAGGGTGCCGGCGTCGGCGTAGGAGTTGTTGCCGCAGAAGACGTAGTACGCGAGCCCGCGGCGCTCGCGGACCTCGGTGAAGAGACGCGACGACATGCCGCCGCCGAGGACGGTGGCGAGGAGCTGGAGCGCGTAGCGGTCGGGGTGCCCGTGCGGGTAGCTCGGCGCGCCGATCACGAGGTGCGCCTGGTCGGACTGCTTCGTGTGGATCCGGACCGGCGCGCCGTCCTCCGGGAGCACCACCCCGTCCGGCGTGCCGGTGGCCTCCGCGGGCAGGTCTCCGAGGAGCTCCTCGAGGCGGTCGACGATGTCGTCCCCGACGCGCCCGCCCAGGCCGATCACCATGCGCTCCGGGCGGTACCACCGGTCGAGGTAGCCGGCGAACGTGTCGCGCGTCGCCGCGCGGATCGTCTCCTCGGTGCCGATGATGTCCCAGCCGAGCGGCTGGTCGCCGTAGACGTGGCGCTCCCAGACGTTGCCGATGTAGCTCCGCGGCGTGTCGGCGTACATGTTCATCTCCTCGACGATCACGCCCTTCTCGCGCTCGATCTCGTCGGCGTCGAAGCGCGAGTTGCGGAGCATGTCGACGAGGACGTCGAGCGCGACGTCGCGCGTCTCGGCGGCGCACTTGACGTAGTACGCCGTCACTTCCTTGCCAGTGAAGGCGTTGAACTCGCCGCCGATCGCGTCGATCTCCGTCGCGATGTCGCGCGCCGTCGGCCGCCGCTCCGTCCCCTTGAAGAAGAGGTGCTCCGCGAAGTGGGCGATGCCGCTCTCGTCCCGCCGCTCGTACCGCGAGCCCGCCGCGTACATGAGGAAGCACGAGACGGACTGCGCGTGCGCCATCGGCGCCGTCAGGACGCGGGCGCCGTTGGCGAGCGTCGTGCGCTGGAAGGTCGCCACGCCGCGATGCTAGCCGCCGACGTGGGCCGGGAGCGTCACCGCTCCCGGCCCGTGCCCGTGTCGGCCTAGAAGAAGCAGGCGGGCGGGAAGAGGAGGCACTCGAGGACCTCGAAGAGGTCGTCGATCGCGTCCTCGCTGAACCCGATCGCCACGAGGACGTCCTTGAGGGCGTCCTCTGCGAGCCCGAACACGTCGTGCAGCGCCTGCGAGATCTGCTCGAGCGTGTAGCCGATCGCCTCGAGCACCTCGCCGACCGCCTCGGCGGCCATCGCGAACGCCGCCTGCAGCGCCTGCGCGACCTGCTGGACGGCGTAGCCGATCGCCTGGAGCACCTCGCCGACCGCCTGGGCGGCGAGCGTGAAGGCGTCCTTGATCGCGTTCGCGATCTCGGTCACGGCGTAGGCGATGTTCTTCAGGATCGCCGCCACCTGCTGCGCGGTCTGGAGGAACGCGGTCTTGAGCGCATTCGCGACCTCCGTCACCGCGTAGGCGACGTCCTTCAGGAGCTGGGCGACCGCCTGGGCGCCGAGGATGAACGCCTCCTTGAGCGCGTTCGCGACCTCGGCCGCGCCGTACACGATCGCCTTCATGATCTGGGCGACCTGCGCGGCGGTCTGGATGAACGCCGTCTTGAGCGCGTTCGCGACGTCGAGCGGGCTGAAGAGGATCGCCTTGAGGATCGCGGCCGCCGACTGGGCGGTCTCGAGGAAGGCGTTCTTCAGCGCGTCGGCGACGTCCAGGACGGCGTAGGCGACCGTCTTCAGGACCTGCGCCGCCTGCTGGGCGGTCTGGAGGAACGCGGTCTTGAGGGCGTTCGCGACGTCGACCACCGCGAAGGCGATGGTCTTCAGCACCTGCGCGGCCTGCACGGCCGACTGGAGGAAGGCGTCGCGCAGCGCCATCCCGACCTCGACCGCCGAGTAGAGGACGGTCTTCAGGATCTGCGCCGCCTCCTGCGCCCCCTCGAGGAACGCGGTCTTCAGGGCGTTCGCGACGTCGACGACCCCGAAGGCGATCGTCTTCAGGATCTGCGCCGCTGCGAGCGACGTCTGGAGGAACGCCTCCTTCAGCGCGAGCCCCACGTCGACGACGCCGAATGCGACGTCCTTGAGGATCTGCGCCGCCTGCTGCGCACCCTGCAGGAACGCCGTCTTCAGGGCGTTGCCCACCTGGACGGCCGTGAAGGCGACCTGCTTGAGGATCCCCGCGGCGCCGGCGGCGGTCTGCGCAAAGACGTCGCGCAGCGCCGTGCCGACCTCCACGGCGTCGAACAGGACATGCTTGAGGATGCCCGCGGACTGGAGCGCGGTCTGGCTGAAGACGTCCTTGAGGGCCGTCCCGACCTCGACCGCGTCGAAGCCGAGCGCCTCGAGGATCTGTGCGCCCTCGAGCGGCGTCTGGGCATAGGTCTCGAGCAGCATCTCGGCGATCTCGGTCGCGTCGAAGCCGAGGTAGGCGAAGATCTCGGCGCTCTCGAGGACGGTCTGGTCGAAGCCGCTGACCAGGACGTCGCCGATCTCGGCCGGCTCGTAGCCGGCGTCCTGCATCGCGGCCGCCGCCGCGGTCGGCGGCGAGTCGGTCTCCGCGCAGACCTCGCGGATCAGCTTGTTGACGTGGCCGGCGTTGGCGCCTCCGTGCTTGCCGACGGCACTCGGCGTGAGGCCCGCTCCGGCGGCGAGGCCGCTCGTGGCCTTGCCCCCGCAGTTCGGGGCCGCGAGCGCGGCCTGCGTGGCGATGAACGCCCCGAGCGTGACGGCGAGGACCGCCGCGAGGCGTGCGAATCGGAACATGCTCTCCCCCCTTGGGATGTGTCGTCCCCCCTACGTCCGGGCGACGCTAACAACCCCGACCGGGGCTTCCTACCGCGCTTTCGGGGGATTCGCGCGCCTCAGGCGGGCGGCTCGGAGCCGCGCGACCACCAGGCCTCGAGCAGCTCGCGCTCCCGCTCCGGCGTCAGCCCGACGCCCTCGACGGGCTGCGCCTCGGCGAGCGTCGCGGCGACCGTCTCGTCGAGCGGGCGGAAGCCGAGGCCGGCCTCGACCGCGCGGGTCACGTCGACCTCGAGGAAGCGGCGCCAGTCCTCGTTCCGCGTGTCCACCCAGAGCGGCAGCTCCATCCACTCGCCCACCTCGTGCCGCGCGAGGAACGCGTCGTCGACCTCGACGGACCGGGCGCTCGCCCCGGTCACGCGCCGCGCCGCGTCGACGACGGCGCCCATCGTGGTCGGCCCCGTCGCGTTGAACGGCCCGGTGAGCCGCGTCTCGGCCGCCGTCACGATCCAGGCCGCGAGGTCGCGGACGTCGACGAGCTGCACCTCGCGCCACGCGGGCCCCGGGACGAGCACGTCGCCGCCTCGGGCGATCCGGTGCGGCCAGTACGTGAACCGACCCGTCGGGTCGTGCGGGCCGACGATCAGGCCCGCGCGCACGGCGGTCGACCGACCGGGGAACGCCTCGGCGACAGCCGCCTCGCAGAGGGCCTTGAGCGCCCCGTAGTCCTGCTCGATGCTCTCGGAGCCGGGCTCGGAGAGCTCCGCGACGGGCGCCGTCTCGTCGACGACCTCGCCGAACGACGCGTAGACGGAGATGCTCGAGACGAAGACGTAGTGCGAGACGGACGCGGCGAGGAGCTCGGCCCCCGCCCGGACGACCCTCGGCAGGTACCCGGACGTGTCGACGACCGCGTCCCACTCCCGGCCGCGGAGGCCGTCGAGCCCGCCGTCGCGGTCGCCCGTGATCCGCTCGAGCTCGGGGTAGAGGTCGGCCCCCGTCGTCCCGCGGTTGAAGAGCGTGACCTCGTGGCCGCCGGCGAGCGCGGCGTCGATCACGGCGCGCCCCAGGAACTTGGGCCCGCCGAGGAGGAGGAGCCTCAACCGAGCTCCGCGAGTGCCGCGAGGAGCCGGTCGATCTCGTCGGAGGTGTTGTAGTGCACGATCCCCGCGCGCACGGCGCCGTCGTCCTCGTCGAGCCCGAGCCGGCGGATCGTCTCGAGCGCGTAGTAGTTGCCCCACCAGACGGCGATCTCCCGCGAGGCCAGGTGCTCCGCGACCGAGCGGGCGCTCCGCCCGGCGACCGAGAAGCAGAAGGTGGGGACCCGGCCCTCCATCGTCGGGAGGCCGTGGAGCGTCACGTGGGCCGGGAGGCCGTCGAGGAGGCGCTGCCCGAGCTCGCGCTCGTGGCCGACCATCGCCTCCCAGCCGAGGGAGTCGACGTAGTCGATCGCGGCGACGAGCCCGGCGAGGAGCTCGTGCTGGCACGTGCCGAGCTCGAAGCGGCGGCCGACCGGCTCGTCGGTCGCGGGGCGCACCTTGTACGGGCGCCAGCTGCGCAGCAGCTCCTCCCGCCCGAAGGCCATGCCCAGGTGGGGGCCGAAGAACTTGTAGGGCGAGCAGACGAGCACGTCGCAGCCCCACTCCGCGACGTCGATCGGGCCGTGCGGGCCGTAGTGCACCGCGTCGACCCAGGCGAGGGCGCCGGCCGAGTGGGCGAGCTCGACCACCCGCCCGATGTCCGGCGCGGTGCCGACCGAGTTCGCGGCCGCCGGGAAGGCGACGACGCGCGTCCGGTCGGAGAGCTTCCGCTCGAGGTCGTCGTAGTCGAGGCCGAGGTCGGCCGTGACGTCGACGAAGCGGACGTCGATCCCGGCGTCGTGCTGGATCTCGAGCCACGGCGCGACGTTCGCGTCGTGGTCGAGCCGGGTGACGAGGACCTCGTCGCCGGGCGCGAGCGTCCGCGCGAAGGCCCGCGTCAGCAGGAAGTTCAGCGCCGTCATGCTCTGCCCGAAGGCGACCTCGCCGGGCGCGCAGCCCAGGAACGAGGCCGCCCGCTCGTGGGCGTGCTCGACGAGGGCGGTCGTGCGCTCGGACGTCTCGTACGGCGCGCCGATGTTGGCGTTGTCGCGCCGCAGGTAGCCGGAGATCGCGTCGATCACCTCGTCGGGGCACTGGGTGCCGCCGGGGCCGTCGAAGAATGCGAGCCGGCGGTCGAGCGCGGAGAAGCGCGCCCGCACGGCGGCCACGTCGAGCAGGGTGGCGCTCATCGGACCCTCCAGGTGTACGACGGCCTCGACGTCAGCGAGGCCCCGACGAAGCAGTCGCGCTCGCCCCTGGCGAGGAGATCGGCGACGGCTGCCTCGTCGGGCTTGGGCTCGAAGGCGACGTCGGCCGCGAACGCGATGTCGACGAAGGCGAACCGCCCGTC
>DASTKY010000353.1:0-4685 GCA_035715495.1 Gaiella sp.
TCGACGAGCTGGACGGCTGGCTCGCGCTCGGCGAGCCGCTGGCGGCCGAGGACGTGCTGGGCACGCTCGAGCGGACCGAGGTGCGCGTCGCGCGCCCGGGCGACCCCGGCCGCGTGGCCGTGCTCGACCTGATGCGCGCACGTACACGGCACTTCGAGGCCGTCGTGATCGTCGGCCTCGAGCAGGGCAGCCTGCCGCGGCGGACGACGCCGTCGCCGTTCCTCGACGACGACGCGCGCCGCGACCTGGACGAGCGCCGGCGCGCGCGGCTCGTGCGGCCGGACCCGGTCCGCCGCGACCGCTACCTGTTCTCCACGGCGTGCACCCGTGCCACCCGGCGGCTCGTGCTCGTCCGCGAGGCGGCGACGGACGAGGGCGCGCCCCGCGAGCCGAGCCCGTTCTGGGAGGACGTGCGCGCGGTCTTCGACCCGGCCGAGGCGGCCCGCGCGACCGTGCGGCGGCCGCTCTCCCGCCTGACCTGGGAGATCGAGCGCGCACCGACCGAGCGCGAGCGCCTGCGCGCGCTCGCCACGCTCGGCGGCCGCCGCCGGGCGGAGGCGGCCGCCCTCGCGCGCGAGAACGGGTGGAGCAGGCGGCTCGAGCGGGCGACGACCGCGTTCGACCGCCGGACGCGGTTGACGCACGAGCGGGCGCTCCGCCTCGTCGGCGGCCGCGATTCGTACTCGGTCTCGGAGCTCGAGCGGATGGCGTCCTGCTCGTCCGCCTGGTTCGTCGAGCGGTACCTGCGGCCTGCGACGATCGACAAGGAGATCGACCGCATGATGCGCGGCTCGATCCTCCACGCGGCGCTCCAGCGCTTCTACCAGCAGCTCCCGAGCGCGATCCCGGGCGCCGATCGCGTCACCGAGGAGAATCTCGAGCCTGCGATCGCCCTGATGCACGACTGCGTCGCGCACGCCGTCGAGACCGGTCTCCGGATCGACGCGGGCGACCTCGACCGGCGTGAGCTCGAGCAGGGGCTGCGGCGCGACCTCGAGCAGCTCGTCCGCGACGAGGCCGCCTCGCCGTCACCGCTCGTCCCGCGTCACCTCGAGGTGTCCTTCCGCGACTTCGAGCTCGCGCCCGGGGTCGTCGTCAGCGGCAAGATCGACCGCGTCGACGGCGACCGCATGGGCGCCCGGGGGATCGTCCTCGACTACAAATCGGGCGCCGCCTCGTCCGCCGCCGAGATCCGGGAGCGCGACCTCCTCCAGCTGCCGCTCTACATGCTGGTGCTGCGCGACCAGCTCGGGATGGAGCCCATGGGCGGCGTGTACGTGCCGGTGGGCGGCGGGCGCAGGCCGCGCGGGATCCTGCGCGAGCAGGACGACCGGATCCCCGGGTTCAGCCGCCGCGACTACCTCGAGCCCGAGGAGTTCGACGCCGCCGTCGACGCGGCGCGCGCGACCGCGGTCGGGCTCGTCGAGCGGATCCGGGAGGGCGACGTCGTCCACGACCCCAAGGGCGGCGAGTGCCCGCACTGGTGCGACCTCTGGCGGATCTGCCGCAAGGAGCGCGCGTGACGGCGCTCAGCACGCGGACGAACGAGCAGCAGCAGGCCGCGATCGACGCGCGCGGCACCGTCTTCGTCGCGGCGGGCGCGGGGACCGGCAAGACCGCCGTGCTCGTCGAGCGGTTCGTGACGGCCGTCGTCGACGACGGGCTCGACGTCCAGTCGCTCCTCGTGATCACGTACACCGAGCGCGCGGCCGGCGAGCTGCGCGCCCGCATCCGCGCGCGGCTCCTCGAGCGCGGTCGGCCGGACCTCGCGCTCGAGCTCGACGGCGCGTGGGTCTCCACGATCCACGGGTTCTGCCGGCGCCTCCTCGGTGCGCATCCCCTTGCGGCAGGCGTCGACCCCTCGTTCCGCGTGCTCGACGAGCCGCAGGCGCTCGTGCTCCAGGCCGAGGCGTTCTCCGTCGCCCTGGAGCGCTTCTGCGCGGCCGAGGAGGCCGACCGCTGGCAGCTGCTCGCGACCTACGGCGCGGCCGGGCTCCGCCGGATGCTCGTCGAGGTCTACGCGACGCTGCGCTCGGCGGGCCGCGAGCTCGTCCTCGAGGCCGGCGAGGTCACGGTGCCGCTGGCCGAGCGGCTCGACGCCCTGCGCGAGGCCGCGCGCTGCCTCGTCGACGACACACGTGCGACGGAGGCGCAGCACGCCGCGGCGAGCGCCGCGCTCGAGCTCGTCGACGCGACGTCGCTGCCCGAGCGGCTCCTGCCGCTGCTCGATCTGAAGGTGCGCGGCCCGCGCGCGGCCGGGTTCGCCGAGGCCCGCGACGCCGCCGCCGCGACGGCGCTCGAGGCGCTCGCCACACGCGACCGAGAGCTCCTCCAGGAGCTCCTGACGTCGTTCGCCGAGGCGTATGCCGAGACGAAGGACCGCGAGTCCGCCCTCGACTTCGAAGACCTCCAGCTCCGCGTCCGCGACCTCCTGCGGGACGACCGGGTGATCCGCGAGCGGGAGAGCGAGCGGTTCCGGTCGATCATGGTCGACGAGTTCCAGGACACGAACCGGCTCCAGACCGAGCTGCTCGACCTCCTCGGCGGGGGAGCCGAGGATCGCGACCTCTTCCTCGTCGGGGACGAGTTCCAGTCGATCTACGGGTTCCGCCACGCGGACGTCGCCGTCTTCCGGGAGCGGCGCGAGGCCGCTCCGACCGTCCTGCCGCTGACGCAGAACTACCGCTCGCGGCCGGAGGTGCTCGCGGCGGTCAACGAGCTCTTCGGCGCAGAGTTCGGCGACGAGTTCCAGCGGCTCGAGCCGGCGGACGGGCGCGGGACGTCCGTCCTCCGCACCGCGTTCGAGCTGCTCGTCACCGACAAGGAGGCGGCGGGCGAGGCGGGCGTCCACTGGCGCCGCTCGGAGGCCCGTCACGTGGCCCAGCGGGTCCGCGAGCTCGTCGACGCGGGCGACGCGAGCCCCGGCGAGATCGTCCTGCTCTTCGCGGCCGGCACCGACGCGGAGTGGTTCGAGGAGGAGCTCCGAGCCGTCGGGCTGCCGACGTACCGCGCCGCGGGACGCAACTACTTCGGCCAGCAGCAGGTCGTGGACCTGCTCGCGTACCTGCGGCTCCTCCACAACCGCTACGACGACGAGGCCCTCCTCACGGTGCTGACCTCGCCGTTCGTCGGCGTCTCGAACGACGCGCTGGTGCTGATCCGGGCGGAGGCCCAGCGCCAGCCCGTCTTCCGGGCGCTGGAGCGGCAGCTCCCCGGCGACCTCGCCGAGGACGACCGGCGCCTGCTGCTCGCGTTCCGCCAGCGCTACGAGAGGCTGCTCGAGGCGGCCGCCTCGGCGCCGCTCGAGCTGCTCTGCGAGCGGATCGTCGCCGAGCACGACTACGACCTGGCCGTGCTCGCGCGCCGCGACGGGATGCGGCGCTACGCGAACCTCCGCAAGCTCGCGCGCCTCGCGCGGTCGTACGAGGAGCTGCGCGGCGCCGACCTGGAGGGGTTCGTCCGATTCGTCGCCGGGCAGGAGGACGTCGGTGCGAAGGAATCGGACGCGGTCTCGGAGGAGGAGGGCGCGGACGCCGTCCGCCTGCTCACGATCCACGCCGCCAAGGGGCTCGAGTTCAAGGTCGTGGTGGTCGCGGACGCCGGGCGGAGCCGACCGCCCGTCTCGGACATCCTCGCGCTCTCCGACGGCCGGTTCGGGTTCAAGGTCGCCCACCCGGCGACCGGGACGAGGGTCGGAACCGAGTCGTACCGCGACGTGAAGGAGCACCGCGACCGGGCGGAGCAGGCCGAGCGCCTCCGCCTCTACTACGTCGCGATGACGCGCGCGATGGAGCGGCTGATCGTCTCCGGCTCGATCGGGCCGGCGGGCGAGGGGAGCGACGAGACGCCGATCGGCTGGGCGCTGGCCCGGCTCGGCCTCGACGAGCAGGCCCGGACGGGCGACCCGACGGTGCCCCTCGAGCTCGACCGCGGCGAGGCAACGGTCGTCCTGCGGCTCGACCGCGGCCGCGCGGAGCCGCCGCCCGAGCGGGCACAGCCCGGGCCTGCCGCCGTCCCGGTCACCGAGCACGGCCAGCTCGCGCTCTTCGAGGGCTCGGGCGAGGCGCTGCCGCCGCCCGCGCCGCGGCTGCGCGAGCTCCCCGTGCTCCCCGAGCCGCCCCGCCACCGGCTCGCGCGCCTCTCCTACAGCGCCCTCTCCCTCTTCGAGCGGTGCTCCTACCGATACTACGCGGAGCGCGTGGCCGGCATGAAGCCGGCGCCGTGGGCAGCGGTCGAGGGCGATGCCGGCGGCGGCCTGCATCCGACGGAGGTCGGGGACGCCGTGCACCGCCTGCTCGAGCGCGTCGACCTCGCGTCGCCGGCGGCCCCCGAGGATGCCCGCGAGCTCGTGCAGGGCTGGTACCCGACGGTCACCGACGCCGAGCTCGACCGGATCGAAGAGCTCGTCCGCGGCTACTGCGGCTCCGCGCTCGCCGGGCGCATCGCGGCGCTGGACGGCGCGCGCGTCGAGCGGCCGTTCGCCTTCGAGCTCGACGACGTCCTCCTCAACGGCCGACTCGACGTCCTCTGGCGGCAAGGCCCGCGCGCGCTCGTCCTCGACTACAAGACGAACGTCCTCGGCGACCGCTCGCCGGCCGAGGTCGTCGACGCCGAGTACCGCGCGCAGCGCATCGTCTACGCGCTCGCGTGCTTCCGCGCGGGAGCCGAGGAGGTCGAGGTCCTCT
>DASTKY010000354.1:0-2268 GCA_035715495.1 Gaiella sp.
CGTGATCAACGCGACAGGGGTGATCGTCCATACCAACCTCGGCCGAGCCCCCCTCGCCGCCGCCGCGCTCGCGCGGGTGGCCGAGGTCGGCGGTGCGTACTCGAACCTCGAGCTCGACCTCACGGCCGGGGCGCGCGGGTCGCGCCAGGACCACGTCGCCGACGCCCTGCGCCGGCTGACCGGCGCGGAGGCCGCGCTCGTCGTCAACAACAACGCCGCGGCGCTCCTCCTCGCGCTCGCGGCGCTGGCGGAGGGCGGCGAGGTGATCGTCTCGCGCGGCGAGCTCGTCGAGATCGGCGACGGCTTCCGGATCCCGGACGTGCTCGCCCACTCGGGCGCGCGGATGGTCGAGGTCGGCACGACGAACAGGACCCGCGCGTCGGACTACGAGCGCGCGATCGGCCCGGACACGGCGGCGATCCTGCGCGTGCACCAGTCGAACTACCGGATCGTCGGCTTCACCGCGGCGGTGTCGACCCGCGACCTCGCGCGGATCGCGCACCGGTCGAGCCTGCCGCTCGTCGACGACCTCGGCTCCGGCTCGCTGCTCGAGCTCGGAGACGAGCCGACCGCGGCGGCGAGCCTCGCGGCGGGCGCCGACCTCGTCTGCTTCTCCGGCGACAAGCTGCTCGGCGGCCCGCAGGCGGGAATCGTCGTCGGGCAGGCGACGCTCGTCGAGCGCCTCCGCCGACACCCCCTGCAGCGGGCGCTCCGGGCCGACAAGCTCACGCTCGCGGCCCTCGAGGGAACCCTCGCCCTCCTCGACGACCCGCCTCGCGCCCGCGGCGAGATCCCCGTCCTGCGCATGCTCGACGAGCCCGTCGCCGAGGTGCGCTCGCGGGCGCAGCGCCTCGCGTCCCTCGTCGACGGCGAGCTCGAGGAGACCGTGGCGCGGGTCGGCGGCGGCGCGCTCCCGCTCGCGGAGCTGCCGAGCGTCGCCTGCGCCGTCGAGGAGGAGCTCGCGACGCCGCTCCGCCTCGGCGAGCCTCCCGTGATCGGCATCGTGCGCGACGGCCGGCTGCTGCTCGACGCGCGGACGCTGCGCACCGTGGACGTCGACGTCGTGGCGCGCGCCGTCACCGCGGCCCGCTCGACACTGCGTTGACGGCCGCCGCAGAACCGCGATGGCCCTGACGGTCGGCACCGCCGGGCACGTCGACCACGGCAAGACGACCCTCGTCCGCGCGCTCACCGGCAAGGACACCGACCGGCTCCCGGAGGAGCACGCGCGGGGCATCTCGATCGACCTCGGCTATGCGCCGCTCGCGCTGTCCGGCGGGCGGACGCTCTCGCTCGTCGACGTCCCCGGTCACGAGCGCTTCGTGCGGACGATGGTCGCGGGCGCCACGGGGATCGACCTCTACCTCCTGGTGCTCGACGCGGCGGAGGGCGCACGGCCGCAGACCCACGAGCACCTCGCGATCCTCCGCCTGCTCGGCGTCGAGCGCGGCGTCGTGGCGGTGACGAAGGCCGACGCGGTCGACGAGGAGACGCTCGAGCTCGCGCTCGAGGAGGCGCGCGAGCTCGTGCCGGGCGCGACGGTCGTTCCGGTCAGCGGCGTCACGGGACTCGGGCTCGACGCACTCCGCGCCGCGCTCGGCGCGGTGGCGGAGGAGGTCGAGCAGCGGCGCTCCGACTTCCCGACGAGGCTGTACGTCGACCGCGTCTTCACGCTGCGCGGGATCGGCACCGTCGCGACGGGGACGCTCTGGTCGGGGACCGTCGGCGACGGCGACCAACTGCGGTTGGAGCCCGCCGGCCGCGACGTCCGGATCCGGTCGGTGCAGGTGCACGACACGCCGGTCGCGCGCGCCGAGGCGGGGCAGCGCGTCGCGGTGAGCCTGCCGGGGCTCGAGCGGAGCGATCTCGCCCGCGGCGACGTGCTCGTCGCCGCGGGCGCGTTCCCGCGCTCGTACCGATTGGAGGTCGCGCTCGAGGAGCTGGAGCCGATCGCGGACGGCGCGCGACTCTCGGTGCACCACGGCACGAGCCGGATTCCCGGTCGCGTCGTCCGCGTGGGCGACGAGCACGCCCAGCTGCGCCTCGCGGCGCCAGTGCTCGCCGCGCGCGGCGACCGCGTCGTCCTCCGGGGCGAGACGACTCTCGGCGGGGCCGTCGTCCTCGACCCCGCGCCGCCGCGCGGCCGCGACGAGGCGCGGGACCGTCTGCTGGAGGCGGGTGACCCGGCCTCGATCGTCCGCGCGATCGTCCACGCCCCCGTCCGGGTCGAGGAGCTCGCCGCGCGCGCGCTGCTCGACGGGTCGGCGC
>DASTKY010000355.1:0-4964 GCA_035715495.1 Gaiella sp.
GCTCGCCGCGGGGCTCACGTGGGTCGGCCCGCCGCCCACCGCGCTCCGGAGCGGCGGCGACAAGCTCGAGGCGAAGCGCATCGCGGCGTCGGCCGGCGTCCCGACCCTGCCCACGGGCACGCCCGAGGAGCTCGGCTTCCCGCTGCTGGTGAAGGCGGCCGCGGGCGGCGGTGGGCGCGGCATGCGCGTCGTGGAGGAGGCCGAGGAGCTCGACGAGGCGCTCGAGGCCGCGAGCCGGGAGGCCGAGGCGGCCTTCGGCGACGGAACCGTCTACTGCGAGCGCTTCCTCGCCCGGCCACGGCACGTCGAGGTGCAGCTCCTCGGCGATCGACACGGGACGGTGCTCGCGCTCGGGGCCCGCGACTGCTCGGTCCAGCGGCGCCACCAGAAGGTCGTCGAGGAGGCGCCGCCGCCCGGCCTCCCGCGCGGCCTGGTCGAGCGGCTCGAGGCCCACGCGGTCGCGTTCGCGACGGCCCTCGGCTACGAGAGCGCCGGCACGGCCGAGTTCCTGGTCGACGGCGACGAGGCGTTCTTCCTCGAGCTGAACGGCAGGATCCAGGTCGAGCACCCCGTCACCGAGGCCGTCACGGGCCTCGACCTCGTCGAGCTCCAGCTCCGCGTCGCCGACGGCGAGCCGCTCGCGGGGCTCGACGCCACGACCACCGGCCACGCGGTCGAGGCACGGCTCTACGCGGAGGATCCCCGCTCGTTCCTGCCGCAGCCCGGCCCCGTCGAGCAGCTCGTGCTCCCCGCCGGGATCCGCGTCGACGCGGGCGTCGCCGAGGGCGACGTCGTCGGCGGCGACTACGACCCGATGATCGCGAAGCTGATCGCGCACGGCGCCGACCGCGACGAGGCGCTCGACCGGCTCGCCACGGCGCTCGCCGAGACGTCCGTCGGCGGCGTGACCACGAACCTCCCGTTCCTCCGCTGGCTCGTCGGCCATCCCGCGTTCCGGGCGGCCGACCTGTCGATCGACTTCCTCGACCGCCACCCGCCGCTCTCCTCCCCGCCGCGCACGGCGCCGCCGGGGCCGTGGGGCGACGGATTCCGCCTCAACCTCGCCCCTGCGCCGACCCGTCCGGCGCCGGTGACCGAGACGGCCGCCGGCACGGCGGGCGGCGGCAGCGGCGACGGCCGCGTGACCGCGCCGATGCCGGGGAAGGTGATCGAGGTGCGGGTCGCGGCCGGCGAGCAGGTCGAGTCGCACCAGCCGCTCGTCGTGCTCGAGGCGATGAAGATGGAGCAGGTCGTCTCCGCCCCGTACGGTGGCGGGGTGCGCACGGTGGACGTGAGGGTCGGCGACCAGGTGACGACGGGGGCGCTCCTCGTGGAGCTCGAGACGGGATGACCGTCCTTGCGAGCCACGTCCTCCGCGACGACGCGTTCGCGAATCGCGCGGCGCGGATGGAGGCCCTCGTCGCCCAGCTCCGCGAGCGCACGGTGCTCGTCGCGGCGGGCGGCGGCGAGCGGTCGCTCGAGCGCCACCGGTCGCGCGGCAAGCTGCCGGCGCGCGAGCGCATCGACCGACTCGTCGACCCGGGCTCGGCGTTCCTCGAGCTGAACGCGCTCGCCGCGTGGGAGGTCTACGACGGCCAAGCGCCGTCCGCCGGCATCGTCACCGGCGTCGGCGTGGTCGAGGGCCGCGCGTGCGTGATCGTCGCGAACGACGCGACGGTGAAGGGCGGCACCTACTTCCCGCTCACGGTGAAGAAGCACCTGCGCGCACAGGAGGTCGCGGAGCAGAACCATCTCCCCTGCCTCTACCTCGTCGACTCGGGCGGCGCGTTCCTCCCCCTGCAGGACGAGGTCTTCCCCGACCGCGACCACTTCGGGCGCATCTTCTTCAACCAGGCGCGCATGTCGGCCAAGGGAATCCCGCAGATCGCCGTCGTGATGGGGTCCTGCACCGCGGGCGGCGCCTACGTGCCGGCCATGTCGGACGAGACGATCATCGTCCGCGGCACGGGCACGATCTTCATCGGCGGCCCGCCCCTCGTGAAGGCGGCGACGGGCGAGGAGGTCACGGCCGAGGAGCTCGGCGGCGCCGACGTGCATACGCGGCGCTCGGGCGTCGCCGACCACTACGCGACCTCCGACGAGCACGCCCTCGCGCTCGCGCGCCAGATCGTCCGTCACCTCGGCGATCCACCGCCCGTGCCGTGGGAGCTGGTCGACCCGGAGCAGCCCGTCGTCGACCCCGAGGACCTCTACGGCCTCGTCCCCGAGGACTTCCGGCACGAGCTCGACCCGCTGGAGCTGGTCGCCCGGATCGTGGACGGAAGCCGCTTTCACGAGTTCAAGGCGCTGTACGGTGAGACGCTCGTCTGCGGGTTCGCGCGCATCGAGGGCTTCCCGGTCGGGATCCTCGCGAACCGGGGGATCCTCTTCGCCGAGTCGTCGCAGAAGGGCGCGCACTTCGTCGAGCTCGCCTGCAAGCGCCGCATCCCGCTCGTCTTCCTCCAGAACATCACCGGCTTCATGGTCGGGCGGGAGTACGAGGAGGGCGGCATCGCCCGCGACGGCGCCAAGCTCGTGATGGCGGTCGCGTGCGCCGACGTCCCGAAGTTCACCGTCGTCACGGGCGGCTCGTTCGGGGCGGGCAACTACGCGATGTGCGGCCGCGCGTACGCGCCGCGACAGCTCTGGATGTGGCCGAACGCCCGGATCAGCGTGATGGGCGGCGAGCAGGCGGCGACCGTCCTCACGACGGTCGGCGACGCCGATGCCGACGAGATCCGCGCGAAGTACGAGCACGAGGGCTCGCCGTACTACTCGACCGCCCGGCTCTGGGACGACGGGATCATCGACCCGCGCGACACCCGGCGCGTGCTCGCCCTTGGCCTCGCCGCCGCCGCGAACGCGCCGGTGCCCGAGACGACGTTCGGCGTCTTCCGGATGTAGCCGTCAGGCGGGCGCCGGACGGGTGCGCCTCCGCGCCAGCAGCGCGACTCCGAGCCCGGCGGCCACCGCCAGCAGGACGGCTCCCGACACGGCGAGGATCGGGAGCGAGTCGTCGGCGGCGGACGGGCCGGGCGCGGCCTCCGGCAGGCCGGCCTCGACGAGGATCGGCTTCAGGTCCGTGGTGGCCCGGAACCAGCCGCCGCGGGTCGTCGTGTCGAAGATCGCCTGTCCCGCGGCGACGAAGGTCACCGGCCCACCGTCCGCGTAGGGATAGACGTCCTGGAGGATCGTGTCGGGCTCCGGCGCGCCGCCCGGAACGAGGTAGGTGATCGTGTACCGCGGCCCGAGGTCGCCGACGGGACGGCTCGCGAGGAGCGGATCGGGCTCCTGGCCGAAGACGGCGGGGAACCAGCCCGTCGCGTCGACGAGCCGGCCCAGCGGGCCGCCGCCCTCGTCGCCGGGGAAGGACGTCGGGCCGGAGAGGCCCGGCCCCTCCATGGTCGCCGCGGCCGGGCCCTTGGCGAGCGCGGCGGCGGGCAGGACGAGGGCGAGCACGGCGAGCGCGGCGACGATCTTCACGGTCAGCTCCTTTGGTCGGTCGCCCGCTCTACACCGGGCGGGCCGCACCGGTTCCCGCGGAGCCGATCAGCGCCCGGAGGCGCGCGCGACCCAGTCCACGATGTGCTCGGCCCGGATCGGCAGCGAGGTGACCGTGACCCCGTAGGGCTCGAGCGCGTCCTCGATCGCGGCGCTCATGATCGCCGGCGTCAGCATGCGGCCGCCCTCCCCCGCCCCCTTGATCCCGTAGGCGGTGTAGGGCGACGGGGTCTCGTGGTGCCCGACCGTCATCGTCGGTGCGTCGAGCGCCGAGGGCAGGTGGTAGTGCTCGAACGTCTCGTTGCGGACGCGGCCGGCCTCGTCGTAGAGGATCTCCTCGAAGAGCGCCGTCCCGAGGCCCTGCACCGTGCCGCCGATCACCTGGCCGTCGAGCGTGCGCGGGTTGACGATCGTGCCGGCGTCGTGGACGGCCGCGTACCGGAGGAAGTCGACGGCGCCGGTCTCGACGTCGACCTCGACGACCGCGATGTGCCAGGCGTGCCCGACGAAGGGGTAGAAGATCCCGAGGTCGGAGCGATCGTCGTTCGGGAGCGTCGTGAGCGGGTGGTCGTACGTCGAGGCGGCCGAGAGCCCGCTCGGCATGTCGGGCGGCAGGTCGAGCCGGAACATGTAGGCCGTCAGCGCGACCTCCGCGAGCGTCAGCTGGCGGTCGGGGACGCCGACCACGCCGACGGCGCCGTCCCGGAACTCGAGGTCGGCCTCGGCGACCTCGAGCTTGTCGCTCGCGATGCGCCGGATCTTGTCCTTCAGCTCGGCGGAGGCGCCGGCGACGGCGCCCGAGACCATCACGGTGTACCGGGAGCCGCCCGGCCCCGTGCCCGGGAGCGCGTTCTGCGAGTCGGCGTACGTGACGACGATCGAGGCGGGGTCGACGTCGAACTCCTCCGCCACGACCTGCGAGACGACCGTCTCGGGGCTGTTCCCCCACATCGACTGCGAGTGCAGCGTGACGACGATCTCGCCCGTCGGGTCGATCGTGACGCTCGCGCTCTCGGGGCTCGAGGTGGGCGTGAACTGCGGGTCGTCGAACCAGAACCAGAACTCGGTCGAGCTGAACACGCTCCGCTCCTGCGACGCGACGACGCCGATCCCGACGTGGCGGCCCTCGGCGCGGGCCTCGTCGCGGTAGGCGACCCACCGGTCGTACTCGGACTCCTCCAGCACCTGCGCGAGGACGCCCTGGTAGTTCCCGCTGTCGTAGATGTTCCCCGTCGGCGTGCGGTACGGGAACGAGCCCGCCGGGATGAGGTTCCGCCGGCGGATCTCGACGCGGTCGAGCTCGAGCTCGCGCGCGGCCATGTCGACCAGCCGCTCGAGCACCCAGTTGGAGACCTCCGCGCCGAACCCGCGGTAGGCGCCCTGCTGGTTCTTGTTCGTCAGCACGGCCGCGAGCGAGTACTCCACGTGCTGGATCCGGTACGGCCCGACGATCTGGGAGAGCG
>DASTKY010000356.1:0-2452 GCA_035715495.1 Gaiella sp.
TACGGGAGGACGAAGCTGCACGGCGAGGCGGCGGCCGGCGGGCGCGCCTGGATCGTGCGGAGCTCGTGGCTGTTCGGCGAGACCGGCCACAACTTCGTGCGGACGATGCTCCGGCTCGGCGCGGAGCGCGAGGAGGTCGGCGTCGTCGCCGATCAGCGCGGCAGCCCGACCTACGTCGGCCATCTGGCAGAGGCGACGCGCGCGCTCGTCGACCGGGGCTCGCCGTTCGGGATCTGGCACCTGGCCGCCGGGGGCGACTGCACGTGGGCGGACTTCGCCGAGGCGATCTTCGAGGAGGCGGGCCTCCGGTGCCGCGTCCGCCGCATCACGACGGAGGAGTTCGGCGCCCGCGCGCCGCGGCCGGCCAGCTCGGTCCTCCGCAGCGCCAAGGGTGCGCCGGAGCTCCCGCACTGGCGGGACGGACTCCGGGCCTGCCTCGCCGGGCTCGCGGGTTAGGACGGGCCTGGAGCGGGAACGCTCGGGGCATGGGCCGGAACGTTCTCGTCGTCAGCACGGTCGACCACGCCGAAGACGTCCTGCGGCGGCGGCTCGGAGACGACGTCGACGAGGTCAAGGTCGTCGTCCCCGTCGTCCAGCAGGGGTTCCTCGACTGGCTCGCGAACGACGAGCGGGCCGCCTCGCACGCGGGGGAGGAGGCCGAGCGGCTCGCCGACGCGCTCCCGGGGGACGTCGCGGAGGCCAAGTTCGGGGAGGCGGACGTGATGCTCGCGATCCAGGATGCGCTGGCGGACTTCCCCGCCGACGAGGTCGTCGTCGCGCTCCATCCCGACGACGAGGCGCCGTTCGCGGAGCGGATCGCGCGGGCAGAGCTGCGGCCGAGCGTCGCCGGCGTCCCGGTGCGCGCGGGCGTCGTCCCCGACGACCGCTAGGGCCGTCCGCGCGCGGGTCGGCGCCGTCCGTTCGACTACCCTTCCGCGGATGCGCGTCCTCGTGACCGGCGGGGCCGGGTTCATCGGCTCGCACTTCGTGAGGCGGCTCGTCGCAGGAGGGGACGAGGTCGTGGTGCTCGACAAGCTCACGTACGCGGGCAACCCGGCCAACCTCGAGGGCGTCGACGCCGAGCTCGTCGTCGGCGACATCGCCGACCCCGAGGCCGTCGCGGGGGCCGCCGCCGGCTGCGACGCGGTCGTCAACTTCGCCGCCGAGACGCACGTCGACCGCTCGATCCTCGGCCCGCAGGAGTTCGTCCACACCGACGTCCTCGGGACGATGACCTTGCTCGAATGGGCGCGGTCGGCGGGTGCGCGGTACGTCCAGGTCTCGACCGACGAGGTGTACGGCGACCTCGAGGGGGGCGGCCGCGCGCGCGAGGAGGACTCGCTGCGCCCGTCCAGCCCGTACAGCGCCGCAAAGGCGGGCGGCGACCTGCAGGTGCTCGCGTACGTCCGCACGTACGGCGTCAACGCCTCGATCACACGAGGCGCGAACACCTACGGCCCGAACCAGTACCCCGAAAAGCTCGTCCCACTGTTCGTGACGAACGCGCTGGAGGGCCAGCCGCTCCCCGTCTACGGGGACGGGCAGCAGGTGCGCGAGTGGCTCCACGCGGAGGACCACTGCGCCGGCGTCGAGCTCGTGCTGCGCGAGGGCGCGCCGGGCGAGGTCTACAACATCGGCGGCGAGGATCACCCGAACCTCGAGGTGACGCACCGGATCCTCGAGCTGACGGGCGCGGACACGTCCCTGATCCGCCACGTCGAGGATCGCGCGGGTCACGACCGGCGCTACGCGATCGACGACGCGAAGCTCCGCGGACTCGGCTGGGCGCCCGCGCACTCGTTCGGCGAGACCGGCCTCCGCGAGACGGTCGACTGGTACCGCGGCAACCGCGAGTGGTGGGAGCCGATCAAGTCCGGCGACTACCGCCGGTACTACGAGGAGCAGTACGCCACGCGGCTTCAGGCCTGACGGCCGCCCGCCGACACTGATTCGGATGCGCAGGCTCACGGTCGTCGTCCCGCTCGTCGCTCTGGTCGTCGCCGCCGCGACCGTCTCCGCGCCCGCGGCGCCCGCCCCCGCGACCACGTTCGTGCTCGCGGGCGGCGGCTGGGGCCACGGCGTCGGGATGAGCCAGTGGGGCGCCTTCGGCCAGGCGAAGGCCGGGCGGCCTTACAAGGAGATCCTCGGCACGTACTTCCCGGGCACCGCGCTCGGCGCGCCCGCCGGCGCGGTGCCGGACAAGGTGCGCGTGCTCGTCGGCGACGGCCTTGCGAGCGTCGCCGTCACCTCGACCTCGCCGATCGCCGCGGTCGACGGGGCCGGCAAGCGCTACCGCCTCGGCGCGGCAGTGACCGTCGGCCGACCGCTCGAGCTCCCGGTCGGCAAGGACGGCGCGGCGAAGGCCGTGCCCCCGCCGCTGACGCTGCAGCCGACCGACGGCGCAACCCTCGTGGCGGGTGGGAAGACGTACCGCGGGAGCTTCGAGGTCTCG
>DASTKY010000357.1:0-2951 GCA_035715495.1 Gaiella sp.
GGCGTCGAGGCCTTCGGCGAGAAGCGCAAGCCGGAGTTCAGGGGCGACTAGCCCCGGTCGGATCGACCGTCCCCGTCGCGGTTCGTCGTTGTGCGGAACGGTCTCGAGGCGGTAGCGTCGGGGTCGTGGGTGCGACGGAGCCCTTCGGCGGGTGGGACGAGGCGCTCCGCGCCGAGCTGGAGGCGAACACGGCGAACGCCGCCGTCGGCACCGCGCTCCTGCTCGAGGACGAGCGCGCGCGCTACTGGGAGCTCCGCGTCCAGCCGGGTGGGCGCATCGGCTTCCACCGGCACGTGCTCGACTACGTCTGGACGTGCGTCACCGGCGGGCTGGCGGTCAGCCACTACGGGGACGGCACGACCGTCCCGGTCGCGTACGCGGCGGGCGAGACGCGCCGGCTGTCCTTCGCCGCCGGCGAGTCGATGATCCACGACCTCGAGAACACCGGCGACGCCGAGCTCGTCTTCACGACGATCGAGTTCCTCGACAGCGCGAACCCGCCGCTCCCGCTCGCGACGTCCCCCGTCTGGTGAAGCCGGCGCCCTTCGCCTACCACGCGCCCGAGTCGGTCGACGAGGTGCTCGACCTGCTGGCGCGCGGCGACGACACGCGCGTCCTCGCCGGCGGCCAGAGCCTGGTGCCGCTGATGAAGTTCCGCGTCCTGAAGCCCGCCGTCCTGGTCGACGTCAACCGGCTCCCCGGCCTCGCCGGCGTGGAGGAGCGGAACGGCGGCCTGACGGTCGGCGCGCTGACCCGCCAGCAGGCGCTCGTCGACGACGAGGTCGCCGCGCAGGCGCAGCCGCTGCTCCGCGCCGCGGGGCGGCACGCCGGGTACCTCGCGACCCGCCACCGGGGCACGGTCGGCGGCTCGCTCGCCTACGCCGCGCCGTGGGCGGAGCTGACGGCCGCGGCGGTCGCGCTCGACGCGACCGTGCACGTCCGCTCGACCCGCGGCGAGCGCACCGTCGCCGCGCGCGAGTTCTTCCGCGGGCCGCACGAGACGGCCCTCGCTGCCGACGAGCTGCTGACGGAGGTGTCGTTCCCGGCGCGGCCGCCGCGCTCCGGGGCGGGCTTCCACGAGGCCACGACGGGGCGCGGCGGCTACCTGAACGTCGCCGCCGCCGCGACCGTCGCGCTCGACGAGGCGGGCGCCTGTGCCGCCGCCGAGGTCGTCCTCCTGCGCGTCGCCCCGACGCCGTACCGCCTCGACACCGCCGCGCTGCGCGGCTCGACGCTCGAGGAGGACGCACTTGCCGAGCTGGACGGCGAGCTCGACGGCCTCGACCCGCCGGACGACGTCGAGGTCACCGGGATGTACCGGAAGCGCGTCGCTCGCTCGCTGGCGCGCCGCGCCCTCCTCGACGCGCTGCACGCCGCGAGGGCCGCATGAGCGACCTCGTGCGGGTGGAGGTCGAGGTGAACGGCGCCCGCCGAGACGGGCTCGTCGAGCCGCGGGTGACGCTCGCCGACTTCCTGCGCGACGTCCTCGACCTCAAGGGGACGCACGTCGCGTGCGAGCACGGGTTCTGCGGGAACTGCAACGTCCTGCTCGACGGCGAGACGATCCGCTCGTGCCTCCTCTTCGCCGTGCAGGCGGACGGGAGGACGCTGACGACCGTCGAGGGCCTCGCCGACGGCGGCGCGCTCGGGCGGCTTCAGACCGCCTTCCACGAGAACGGCGGGCTCCAGTGCGGCTTCTGCACGCCCGCCATGCTCGTCACCGCCCACGAGTACCTCGAGGCGCATCCGGACGGCGGCACCGACGAGCAGATCCGCGAGGCGATCAACGGCGTCCTCTGCCGGTGCACCGGCTACCAGCACATCGTCGACTCGATCCGCGCAGCGGCCCGGGCGCCCGGTCTCCCCGACCCCTCGCCCGAGCTCGTGCGCCAGGAGGCGGACGCGTGAGCATCGCCGAGCAGGATCCCAACGCCGCGAAGGTCGCCGCCGACACCGCGGCGGGCGACACGCCGCGCCGCTGGCTCGGCAAGAGCCTGAACCGCGTCGAGGATCCGCGCTTCCTCCGCGGCCAGGGACGCTACCTCGACGACCTCCAGGTCCCGGGGATGCTCCATGCGGCGGTCGTCCGGAGCCCGCACGCGCACGCGCGCGTCGTCTCGGTCGACACGTCGCAGGCCGAGGCGCTGCCGGGCGTCGTCCGCGTCGTGACGGGCAAGGACGTCGCCGAGCACGCGGCGCCCCTGCCGTCGTTCGGCGCCGGCCCGATCGTCCAGGACCTGATCGCGATCGAGAAGGTGCGCCACTACGGCGAGACCGTCGCGGCGGTGATCGCCGAGAGCCGGTACGTCGCGGAGGACGCCTGCGATCTGATCGAGGTCGTCTACGAGGAGCTGCCGGTCGTCCTCGACCCGGTCGAGGCGCGGAAGGACGGCGCCCCGCTCGTCCACGAGGCGCTCGAGACGAACACGGCGTACGAGCGGACGTTCTCCTTCGGCGAGGTCGAGAGGGCGTTCGCCGAGGCCCACCGCTCGGTGTCGACGGAGCTCTACTGGCCGCGCTCGACCGGGATGCCGATGGACATGAACGGCGCGATCGGCGACTACGACCCGGGCACCGGGGTCGTGACGATCCACGCCAACTCGATGAACTTCACGTACTTCCTGTGGCTCATCGCCGCGACGCTCAAGATCCCCGCGAGCAAGCTGCGGCTCGTCCCGGTCGTCGCGGGCGGGAGCTTCGGGTCGAAGTTCTTCATGCACAAGGTGCCTGCGTTCGCGGGGTTCCTCTCGAAGCTCGTCGGACGGCCGGTGAAGTACGTCGAGGACCGCGTCACGCACATCACGGCGAACGACCACTGCGGCTCCGACCGCCGCTACGAGGCGTCGCTCGCGTTCGACGACGACGGCACCTTCCAGGCGCTCCGGATCTCGTGCGTCGACGACTACGGCGCCTACCTCCAGTTCGGCACGGGGACGCACGGCAACGCGCTC
>DASTKY010000358.1:0-5299 GCA_035715495.1 Gaiella sp.
CGACCCGTTCCACCGGCTCGAGGTGACCGCGATCGAGTACGGGCCGCTCCCGGCCGGGACGCTCGACCTCTCGCTCCCGGACGGCGTCGAGGCGACGGCGGGCTGGTTCCGCCCGCTCCGGCTCGAGCTGCACGAGCTGCCGGCCGCGGCGCCCTTCCCCGTCTTCGTCCCGGGTGTCCTCCCGGACGGCTGGCGCCTTCACGAGTCCCTGCTCGTCCCTGCCCACGAGCACCCGCCCGTCGAGGGGTCGGTGAGCCTCGTCTACGGCTCCCGGGACGGCGGCTACGCCGTCACGATCCGCGAGCGCGCGGCCGGGGCAGAGCCGGAGGAGTGGCTCGCCTGGACGCCCGACGACGGGCTCGAGCGCGCCGACGCCGGCGAGTACGTCGAGCCGCGCCACCACGTCCGGCTCGAGCGAGACGGGACGCTCGTCGAGCTCGCGGGGCAGGACGCCGACCTGCTCGGCCGGCTCGCGCGCGGCCTCGTCCCGGCACCGACGGCGCCGCCGAGGCTCCCGAACGAGTGAGGGCCCGCTCGCGCGGGCCCTCGAAGGGGAGACTCCGTCGTCCGGCGGCTACGCGGCGCGGTAGCCCCAGATCCCGCCGAAGCTCTTCCAGGAGCCCTTCTGCCAGCGCTGGAGGAGCATCTGCTCGATCGGGAAGTGGTCGGACGGGCCGGTCTTGAGCGAGATCCCCGGCAGCAGGAACGGATTCGACGAGAAGTTCATCGCGTCGACGACCTTCACCAGGCCGGCGCGGGTCAGGTTCTTGCCCGCCTTCTTGAGGGCCTCGACGGCCGTCCATGCCGACGCCATCCCGTAGACGTGGTAGACGTCGTTCGGGTTCGCGCCCGGGGCGAACTTGCTCATCACCTGGCGGTAGAGCTTCATCGCCGCGTCGTTGCGCCACTTCGGATCCGTCGGGTCCTTGAGGAAGACGATCGAGACCGAGCCGTTGACGACCTTGTTCTGCCCGCCCTCGGAGGCGAGCTGCATGATGTTCGACGCCGACGAGACCGCGTTCGCGAGCGTCAGCTTCGGCTTCCAGTTGAGCCGCGACGCGTAGACGTACGACTGGATCGCGAACTTCGGCGTCGCGAAGACGGCGAACGTGTTCGCGCCCGAGGCCTTCAGCTTCGCCACCTGCGCCTGGACGTCCGACGCGGTCACCTCGTACGGCTCGGCCGCGACGATCCTGACCTTGGAGCGCTGGATGCCCTTCTTCAGGCCGTTCAGCAGGTCCTTGCCGTAGTCGTCGTTCTGGAAGATGACGGCCACCTTCGCGGCGCCCTGCGTGCGCGCGAGGTACTTGCCGAGCACCCAGCCCTCGGCCTGGTAGCTCGGCTGGAAGCCGATCGTGTAGGGGTACTTGGCGGCCTCGCTCCCGAACTTCGTCGCGCCGGAGGCCGCGAAGAGCTGCGGCACCTTCTGCGCGTTGAGGTACTCCCGGGTCGCCTCGTTGTGCTCGGTGCCGAGCGCGTTGAAGATCGCGAACACCTTGTCCTGCTCGACGAGCTTGCGCGTCGCCTGCACCGTCTGCGCGGGGTTGTAGGCGTCGTCGACGATCGTGTTCGTGATCTTGCGGCCGAGGACGCCGCCCTTCGAGTTGACGTACTCGAAGTAGGCGTTGGCGCCGCGGGCGACGGAGGCGTAGGCGGAGGCCGAGCCGGAGAGCGGCGAGGTCGTGCCGAGCAGGATCGAGGTCTCCGTCACGCCCGGGTCGGCCTGGTTGCGGGTCGTGCCCGCCAGCGCGGCGCCCGCGGCGAGCGCGAGCACGAGCACGAGGGCGGGCAGGGCGAGCGAGAGCTTCCTGATCATCGGTGATGGGCTCCTTTGGAGGGAACGGGTCGCTCGCGGAGGAGCGTGCGGCGATGGTAGCCGCCCGTTGTCAGCGCTTTGTGAGCGATTTCAGCCGGGCGACCAGCCCGGCGACCCCCATGGGGAGCACGAACATCAGGGCGATCAGGATCAGCCCGGAGACGACGCTCGGCGCTCCCGGCGACTTCGAGACCTCCTGCGACCAGATCGGGAGGAACTGGATGAAGATCGCGCCCGCGATCAGCCCGACGAGCGAGCCGAGCCCGCCGACGACGACACCGACGAGCAGCAGGATCGAGAGCGCCACGGGGAACGTGTCGGGGTTGACGAAGGTCGTCGCGATCGCGAAGAGCGAGCCGGCGACCCCGGCGTACGCGGCGCTGACCCCGAACGCGAGCGTCTTGTAGCGCGGCAGGCTGACCCCCGAGGACTGCGCGGCGGTCTCGCTGTCGCGGACCGCGCGCAGCGCGAGGCCGGTCCGGCCGCCGAGGAAGAGCCACGCGATCACGTACCCGAAGAGCGCGATCGTCCAGCAGAGGTAGTAGAGCCAGTCGTTGAAGACCAGGTCCTGCCCGAGCACCTCGACCGGGGTCAGGGACGCGGTGAGCTCGGGCAGGCCGAAGAGGTTGATCCCCCCGCCGCCGCCGGTGAAGCCCTCGAAGCGCTTGATCACCGCGGGCATCGAGACCGCGATCGCGAACGTCGCGAGCGCGAGGTAGAGCCCCGAGAGGCGGAGCGCGGGGATCCCGAAGAGGAAGCCGACGACGCCGGTGACGAGCGCCGCGACGGGGATCGTCCAGATGTCCTTGACGCCGTGGTCGGCCATCAGGATCGCCGTCGTGTAGCCGCCGATCGCCATGAAGGCGCCGTGGCCGAGCGAGATCTGGCCGGTGTAGCCCGTGAGGATGTTGAGCCCGATGATCGCGACCAGGTAGATCGCGACGTAGGCGAACTGCTGCGCCCTGAACGCCGAGACGAACGAGGGCAGCACGAGGACGACGACGGCGAGCGCGAGGAACGCCGCGAGCGGGGCGAACCGGCGGGAGGCGGCGCTCACACCCGCTTCACCTCCCGGTGCCCGAACAGGCCGGACGGCTTCACGAGGAGCACGACGAGGATCACGAGCAGGGCGCCGGGGAGCCGCAGGTCGGCGCCCACGAAGTCGACGTACGTGCCGAGCAGGTTGAGCCCGACGCCGAGGATCAGCCCGCCGACGACCGCGCCGACCGGCGAGTCGATCCCGCCGAGCACCGCGGCCGCGAAGGCGTAGATCAGCAGCGCGGCCATGAGGTTCGGGTCGAGGAAGAGGCTCGGCGCCGCGAGCATCCCCGAGATCGCGCCCAGCACCGCGGCGAGGCCCCAGCCGAGCGAGAGCATCCAGGTGACGCGCACCCCGACGAGGCGGGCCTCGGCCGGGTTGACCGCCGCGGCGCGCATCGCGAGCCCGATCTTCGTGTACTGGAAGAGGAGCCAGAGGACGACGACCGTGGCGAGGACGACCCCGATCGTGCCGATGTCCTGGATCGAGATCGCGACGCCGCCGATCTCGACCGTGCGGGTCGGGAAGGGGCTCTGGATCGCGCGCACCTCGCCCGACCAGATCATCACGATGAGCCCGTTGATGAGGATCAGCAGGCCGATCGTGACGATCACGACTCGGAGCACGGAGCCCTTCTCGTTCGGCCGGATGATCCCCTGGTGGATCCCGACGCCGCCCACGAACGAGAGCACGAGCGTCACCGCGAACGCGGGCCAGTAGTTCCAGCCGTGGTTCGTCGTCAGCGACCACGCGATGTAGGTCGAGAGCGTCGCCATCTCGCCCTGTGCGAAGTTGATCACGCCGGTCGCGCGGTGGATCAGGACGAGCGCCAGCGCGAGCGAGGCGTAGATCGACCCCGACGCGAGCCCCGCCACGACCTGCTGCATGAAGTCGGCCAACGCCCTAGTACCCCAGGTAGCTCCGCCGGACGGACTCGTTCTCGCGCAGCTCCTCGCTCGGCCCCTCGACCGCCACGCGCCCGACCTCGAGCACATAGGCGGTCGACGCCGTGTCGAGCGCGATCCGCGCGTCCTGCTCGACGACGAGCACCGTGAGGCCGTCGCGCTGGTTCAGCTCGCGGACGATGCGGAAGATCTCGCGGACGATCATCGGCGCGAGGCCGAGCGATGGCTCGTCGAGCATCAAGAGCCGGGGCCGGGACATCAGCGCGCGGGCAACGGCGAGCATCTGCTGCTCCCCGCCGGAGAGCGTCCCTGCCGGCTGGTGGGCGCGCTGCGTGATCCACGGGAACCACTCCGAGATGCGGTCGATGTCGGCCCGGAGCTCGCGGTCGCGGCGGACGTAGGCGCCGAGCTTGAGGTTCTCGACCACGCTGAGCTCCGTGAACGTGCCCCGGCCCTCGGGCACGTGGGCGATGCCCGCGCGGGCGACGGCCTCGGGCCCTCCGCGGAGCGGCTTGCCCGCGAACGTGATCGTCCCCGAGCGCCGCACGGTGCCCGAGATCGAGCGCAGCGTCGTCGTCTTCCCCGCGCCGTTCGCGCCGAGCACGGCGACGATCTGCCCCTCGGCCACCTCGAGCGAGATCCCCCGCAGCGCCTGCACCGGCCCGTAACGGGCCTCGACGTCGTCGAGCGCGAGGAGGGCCGTCACTCCTGGACCCCGAGGTAGGCCTCGATCACGGCGGGGTCGGCCTGCACCTGGGCGGGCGGCCCGGCGGCGATCTTGCGGCCGAAGCTGAGGACGTTGACGTGGTCGGAGACGCGCATCACGAGGCTCATGTGGTGCTCGACGAGGAGGACGGTCAGGCCGCGGTCGTCGCGGAGGCGCACGATGAAGTCGCCGAGCTGCTCGACCTCCTCGTGGTTCAGGCCCCCGGCGGGCTCGTCGAGGAGGAGCAGCGTCGGCTCCGCCATCAGCGCGCGCGCGATCTCGACGCGCTTCTGCGTGCCGTACGGGAGCGCGGCGGCCGGCAGAGCGGAGCGGTCGGCGAGCCCGACGACGTCGAGCGCCTCGAGCGCCGCGCTCTCGGTTCCCCTGCGCCCGAGCGCGTGCCCGCCGACGAGCACGTTCTCGAGCACGGACATCGTCTTGAAGAGGTTGATGTTCTGGAACGTCCGGGCGATCCCGCGCCGGACGACGCCGTGGGGCGGCGTCCGCAGCAGCGACTCCCCGTCGAGCTCCACCTCGCCCGAGTCGGGGTCGTAGAGCCGCGTGATCACGTTGAACGCCGTCGTCTTGCCGGCGCCGTTCGGCCCGATCAGGCCGGAGATCGTGCCGTGCGAGACGTCGAACGAGATCCCGTCGAGAGCGACGATGCCGCCGAACCGGAGCGTGACCTCGCGAACCGAGAGCAGCATTCGGGCGGCATCCTAAACCCGTTCCCGTCGAGCGAAGCTTGCAGCCCGTCGTGGCAGCGAGGGGGTGCGGCGGCGAAGCCGACGCCTTCAGGGGTGTGCCCCGCCCGGAGGGCGGGGATCGAGCGG
>DASTKY010000359.1:0-4883 GCA_035715495.1 Gaiella sp.
CGATCGTCAGCGTGCCGTCGAGGACGACGAACACCTCCTCCTGCACCGGATCGATGTGGCGCCTGCCGATCGAGCCCGGCGGATAGCGGAAGAGGTTCGCCCGCGAGCGCGTCAGCGCGTCGGAGAGCTCGGAGACGAGCCGCGGGTCGCCCTCGCGTCGCGGCTGCCAGCCGAGGTCGTCGGCGTGGAAGATCGTGTAGGGCACGACCGCGATTCTTCCACGGACCGCGGTCAGGCGCGCAGGGCGTGCTGTGCGGCCGCGCGCGCGAGGGCGTCGAGCGCGTCCTGGTCGCCCGGCGGCTCGCCGAGGCCTGGCCGCGAGAGCACGGAGACGGTGCGGTCCTCGAGCGCGTAGACGCCGAAGCGCACGTCGAGGCGGTCGCCGAGGCTCCCGCGGAAGACGTGCCGCAGCGAGGCGGCGTTCACCGCGGCGTTGAGGGTGACCGCCGTCGTCACGAGCGCGTCGCGCAGCGGGTCTCCCTCGAGCCCGGCGCCGAGCCCGTCGAGCGCCTGCGCGGCCGCGCGAACCGGCGCCATCAGCCCGTCGATGATCGCGCGCAGCGGGGGGTCGGCGGCGCCGACGAGGTAGGCCGGCGGGTCGAGGTACGCGTCGACCGCCGCGCGCACCGCGCCGCAGTTCGTGTGCCCGAGGACGACGAGCAGGCGCAGGCGCTCGAGGTGGTCGACGGCGTACTCGAGGCTGCCGAGGCACTCGCGGCCGAGGACGTTGCCTGCGACGCGCACGACGAAGACGTCGTTCGCCTGCTGGCCGAGGACGAGCTCGAGCGGCACCCGCGCGTCCGAGCACCCGACGACGGCGGCGAACGGGACGTGTGCCGGCGGCGCGTCGGCGGCATCGAGGCCGACGTCCTGCGCCCCGATCGGCGTCACGTGTCGGACGGCCTCGCCGGCCGCGTGGCGGCGGAGCGCGTCCGCGAACGCCTGGTTCCCCTGCTCGAGGAGGCTCTGCGCCGCCGCGGCGGTCTCGGGCGGCGCCGACGGGTCGGGGACCGCGGGGTCGTAGCGCCAGACGAGCTCGAGGCCCGTCGCCGGGTCGTCGCTCACGCGCTCAGTAGTCCGAGCGCTCGATGAGCTCGATCCGGTAGCCGTCCGGGTCGCGGACGAAGCAGAGGAGCGAGCCGCCCTCGCGCACCGAGTACGGCGGCCGCTCGGGCTCGATCCCCTTCTCGGCCAGCGCCGCGAGCGTCTCGTCCATCGAGTCCACGGTCAGCGCGATGTGCCCGTAGGCCGTGCCGAGCTCGTACGCGTCGACCCCGAAGTTGTGGGTCAGCTCGAGCTCCGGCTGGGGCTTGCCGGGGATCCCGAGGAAGTAGTTCATCGCCTCGTCGCGGATCGGCAGCTCGCGGCGCTTCTCGAGCCCGAGCGCCTCGTAGAACGCGATCGAGCGAGCGGGGTCGGTGATGCGGTAGCAGGTGTGGATCAGCTCCATGCGGCCATCCTATGCCGTCGCGCACGACGGCCGACGCGGCTCCGCGTGGGCATGATCGTACGGATACCCGTATGCCCGACCCCCGACCGGCCGGTAGCGTCTCCCGAGGTGAACGTCGGTCGCGTCAACCCGTGGCTCGTCCTCGTCCTCGTCTGCCTCGCGCAGTTCATGGTGATCCTGGACGCGACGATCGTGAACGTCGCGCTCCCGTCGATCCAGCAGGACCTCGGGATGTCCGAGTCCGGGCTCCAGTGGGTCGTGAACGCCTACGCGCTCCTCTTCGGCGGCTTCCTGCTGCTGGGCGGTCGCGCGGGCGACCTGATCGGCCGCAAGCGCGTCTTCCTCGCGGGCCTCGTCCTCTTCACCGTCGCGTCGCTCCTCTGCGGGCTCGCCAACGGCGAGACCTGGCTGATCGTGACCCGAGGCCTCCAAGGCCTCGGGGCGGCGCTCGTCTCGCCGGCCGCGCTCTCGATCGTCACCTCCACCTTCAAGGAGGGCAAGGAGCGCACGCAGGCCCTCGGCGTCTGGGCCGCGATCGCGGTCGGCGGCGGGGCGGTCGGGCTGCTGCTCGGCGGCATCCTCGTCGAGACGCTCTCGTGGCCGTGGATCTTCTTCGTCAACGTCCCGGTCGGGATCGCGACGTTCATCGTGTCGCTGCGGTTCGTGCCCGAGTCGAAGGACGAGCACGCGCACAAGAGCTTCGACATCGCCGGCGCGGTCACCGTGACCGGCGGCCTCATCGCGCTCGTCTACGGGATCGTGCGCTCCGCGGAGTCGGGGTGGGGCTCCGGCGAGGTGCTCGTGTTCCTCGGCCTCGCCGTCGTGCTCCTGGCCGCGTTCGTCCTGATCGAGCAGCGCTCGGTCGAGCCGCTCGTCCGGCTCTCGATCTTCGGCGTGCGGACGGTCCGCGGCGCCAACGTCGCGATGTTCGTCGTCGCGGCGGGGATGTTCGCGATGTTCTTCTTCAACACCCTCTACGTCCAGAAGGTGCTCGGGTACAGCCCGCTCGAGGCGGGCCTCGCGTTCCTCCCGTTCACGCTCGGGATCATCATCGGGGCCGGGCTCGCGCAGCCGCTCGTGCCGAAGGTGGGTGCGCGCGAGGTGCCCCTGGCGGGCTCGGCGCTCGCGGTCGTGGGGCTCCTGCTCTTCCTCCGGCTCGGGCCGGACAGCACCTACTTCCCAGACCTGCTCGGGCCGATCATGCTCATCTCGATCGGGATGGGGCTCGTCTTCGTCCCGGTGACGCTGATCGCGACGAGCGGCGTCCCCGTCGACGACGCCGGCCTCGCCTCCGGGCTCTTCAACACCTCGCAGCAGATCGGCGGCGCCCTGGGCCTCGCGCTGCTCACGACGCTCTCGACCAACCGCACCGAGGACGAGCTCGCGTCGGTCGGCGGGCAACCGACCCCGGCCGACACCGCCGAGGCGCTCGTCTCGGGGTTCCACGTCACGTGGCTCGCGAGCGCGATCCTGATCGGCGTCGGCGGGCTGCTCCTCGTCGCCCTCGTCCGTCGTAAGGACGCGGTGGCGGTCGCCCACGGCGACGCCTCGCCCGTCGCCGTCTGACGTCGCTCAGCCGCCGCGCGCGGCGACCTTGACCGCCTCGCTGATCGTCGGATGCGTGTGCACCGTCGCGAGGAGCGGGGCGAGCGTGCCGCCGGGCGCGTTCATCGCGACCTGGGGGCCGGGGAGGAGGTCGGCGCCGTCGCGCGCGAGGATGCCGACGCCGAGGATGACCCCGGTCGCGCGGTCGAGCACGAACTTCACCCGCCCGCGCCGGTCGCCGATCGCCCGCGCCTTCCCGCGCAAGCCGACGTCCGAGCGCCGGACCTCGACGTCGTAGCCCGCCTCGCGCGCCTCGTCCTCGGTGAGGCCGACGGCAGCGAGCACCGGGTCGGTGAAGATCGCGCGCGGCATCGTCCGGTAGTCGGGCTCGCGCGCCTCGCCGTCGAGCATGTTCGCGATCGCCTGGGGCGCCTGATAGGTCGCGACGTGCGTGAACATCGGCCCGCCGACGGCGTCGCCGACGGAGAAGACGTGGGGCACGGTCGTCCGCAGGTGCTCGTCGACGGCGATGCCCGCCTCGTCGTGGGCGATCCCGGCCTGCTCGAGGCCGAGGCCGTCGACGACCGGCGCACGCCCGACCGCGAGCAGCACGGCGTCGCCCACGACGCGCGTCCCGCCGGCGGCGAGCACCGCGGGGCGGCCGTCGACGAGCTGGAGCGCCTCGACCCGGGACCTCGTCAGCACGCGGACGCCCTCCTCCTCGAGGTACGCCTTGAGGAGGTCGCCGAGCTCGGGGTCCTCGCCGTGCGCGAGGTGCACGCCGCGCTGGACGATCGTCACCTCTGCGCCGAGGCGGCGGTACGCCTGCGCGAACTCGAGCGACACCGCGCCCGCCCCGACGCAGACGAGATGGCCGGGCAGCTCGGTCGCGTGCATGAGGTCGTCGCTCGTCACGGTCGGCACCTCGTCGGCGCCCCGGACGTCCAGACGCCGCGGTCGCGAGCCCGTCGCGACGAGCGCGTGGGTGAACGGCAGGCGGAGGTCGCGCGCCTCGAGCTCGTTCGCGGAGACGAACCGCGCCCGCGCGCGCACGAGCTCGACGCCGCGGTCCTCGAGCAGCCGCTCGTAGTGCGCCGTTCCCTCCGCGATCACCCGCCGGACGCGCGCCATCACGGCCGCGAAGTCGACCTCGGCGTCGCGCACCCGGATCCCGAACTCGGCGGCGCGGTGCTGCACGTCGTGTGCGATCTCCGCGGCCCTGACCAGGGCCTTCGTGGGGATGCACCCCCGGGTGATTCAGGTGCCGCCGATGGGCCCGGGCTCGAAGAGCACGACCCGTGCCCCGCGACGTCGCGCCTCGAGCGCCCCCGTGATGCCGGCCAGCCCGCCGCCCAGCACTGCGACGTCGGCGCGGGAGTCCCGGCTCAAGCGGTCGTCACAGGCGCCGGTCGTTCGACGTGATCCAGGCGCCGATCGCGAAGGGGATCGATGCGAGGAACACCGCGACCCCGATCGCCTCGAGGCCGATCGCGAACAGGATGATCCCGCCGACGATCGCGGCGATGAGGGCGCCAATGGAGATGAGGAACGGCATCCGGGGGTCTCCTTCGGTCGGTCGCGGTGACACTAACCCGACACGGCGACGGCACACAACGGTCGAGCGCTCAGCCCGCGGTGCCGCCTGCGTCCGGGTCCTCCGCGACGAGCCCGAAGAGGATCCCGTCGACCCAGGCGCCGTCGCGCAGGTACGCCTTGCGTCGCACGCCCTCCCGCACCCAGCCCGCCCGCTCCGCGTGGCGCAGGGCGCGCTCGTTGAAGCCGTAGACCTCCATCTGCAGACGGTGAAAGCCGCGCTCGCGGATCAGATAGCGCTGGAGCAGTCGCGCAGCCACGACGCCCAGCCGCTTCCCCCGGTACGAGGGGTCGA
>DASTKY010000360.1:0-3321 GCA_035715495.1 Gaiella sp.
CCTCCGTTCGTGGTAACGCGGTAGTGCGGCGGCGAAGCCGACGCCTTCAGGGGTCTGACCCGCCCGGAGGGCGGGGATCACGCCGCAGGATTCGGCTTCCGCCGAATCCCGCTTGGCGGACTACAGGATCGCGCCCTCGAGGCGGAGGAGCTTCTCCTTGCGGTCGAGGCCGCCGCCGTAGCCGACGAGCTCGCCGGTCGAGCCGACGATCCGGTGGCAGGGGAGGACGATCGGGATCCGGTTGCGGTTCATGACCATCCCGACCGCCCGCGCGGCGCGGGGGTTCCCCGAGCGCTCGGCGAGCTCCCGGTACGTCGCCGTGCGGCCGTACGGCACGCGCGCGAGCTCGTCGAGGACGCGGACGGTGAACACGGGCAGGCCCGTGAGGTCGAGGTCGAGGTCGAAGACGGTCCTCCGGCCGGAGAAGTAGTCGTCGAGCTCGCGGCGGGTGGCGTCGAGCGCCCGCGGCGCCCGCAGCACCCGTGGGCCGGCGAGGCGTGCCAGCTCCTCGAGCTGGGACTCGGGCTCGGGGTCGAACGAGATCCGCGCGAGGCCGCGGTCGGTGACGGCGACGAGCAGCGGTCCGAGGTCGCTCTCGACGACGTCGTAGGAGACGTCGAGCAGCCCTGCGGAGACGGCGGCGTCGCGGAAACGGCGGTCGAGGTCGGTGGGAACGGTCATGTGAGCCTCCTTCGCAGCCGCCGCACGCCCGAGGACGTCGCCTGGCGGGCGGCGTCGGCGCTCGAGTCGAGCGCGGCGGCGATCTGCGCGTAGTCGAGGTCGTAGCCGTAGCGGAGGACGACCGCCGCGCGCTCGGTGGGAGGCAGGTCGTCCGTCAGGAATGCGAGCTCCTCGTGGGCGGGACGGCCGTCGACGTGCTCCAGCTGCTCGGGCAGCTCGTCGGTCGGCTCGCCCGCCCGCCGGTGCGCGTCGATCGCCACCCGGGTCGCGATCGTCAGCACCCAGGCGCGGAGGTGCTCGCCATGGGCGAGCCGGTCGTAGGCGCGAAGGGCGCGGAGAAACGTCTCCTGGAACGCGTCGTCCGCGCGGTCGCGGCCGAGCCGGCGGCGGAGCAGGGCGAGCACCTCGGTGGCGTGCGTCGCGTAGAACGTCTCGAACGGCGGGATCGTCGCCACGGCATCCATCATCCAGTGAAACGCAGGGGCCGGAGCGGGCGTGAGATCGACCCGGGTCGCGTGCACCGAGCCGGAGGCGACAGAATGTCGCCGTGCGCGTCGCCGTGGTGGGGCACGTCGAGTGGATCCGGTTCGCACACGTCGAGCACGTGCCGGCGACGGGCGAGATCGCGCACGCGAGCGACGAGTGGGAGCAGGTGGGTGGAGGCGGGGGCGTCGCCGCGCTGCAGCTCGCCCTGCTCGCGGACGAGGCGCACCTCTTCACGGCGCTGGGGAGCGACGTGCTCGGCGACAGGTCGCGCGAGGAGCTCGAGGCGCGCGGGGTCGTCGTCCACGCGTCGACGGAAGAGCGTCCGCAGCGCTGGGCGTTCACGCACGTCGACGCGGGCGGCGAGCGGACGATCACGACCGTCGGGCCGAAGCTACGTCCGCGCGGCCACGACGACCGCCTGCCGTGGCACGAGCTCGCTCGCATGGACGCGGTCTTCTTCGTCGCGGGCGACGTCGACGCGCTCGTGCACGCGCGCCGCGCGCGCGTCCTCACCGCGACGTCCCGCGAGCTCGAGGTGCTCGCGCGCGGCGGCGTGCAGCTCGACGCGCTGATCGGGAGCGGGAAGGACGAGGCGGAGCGCTACACGCCGGGCGAGCTCGAGCCCGAGCCCCGGCTCGTCGTCACGACCTCCGGCGGGCTCGGGGGCTGGGCGCGCCCAGGAGGCCCGTTCACGGCAGTGTCGCCCGACGGCGAGATCGTCGACTCGTACGGGGCCGGAGACAGCTTCGCCGCGGGGCTGACCTTCGCCCTGGGCTCGGGGCTCGCCGGGCTGGAGGCGATCGAGTTCGCGGCCCGCTGCGGCGCCGGGGCGCTCACGGGGCGCGGCGTCGCTCCCACCTCCGTCCCGCTCGTCGCACAGCGCGGGTAGCCCCGCAAGGCGCGTCCTGCGTCAGATCGGCCGCAGGAGCCGTGCGACCTGCTCGTCGAAGTCGACGTAGACGCCCGTGATCGCGAAGCCGGTCGGCCCCGGCGTGACGACGTGGTGCATGGTCAGGGTCTCGCCGGACTGGGTGATCGACACGGCGACGACGGCGGTCCCGTCGGCCGACCAGCCCTCGAGCGCCGGGACGACGACACGACGCACGTTGGTGAGCCGCGGACCATCCGGCAGTCGCGGTCGAACAGCGCCGCCGCCTCCGCCGCGAGCGCCGGGTCGTAGAGCGCGCAGAGCGCCGCCGGCTCCTGCCGCGTCCAGGCCCCGACGATCCGCTCCGCGACCTCTCGCGTGTCCGCGGGGCCGGTTCCCGCCCGCAGCGGGAGGACGGACGCGCCCACGAGGATCGTGTCGACGAGCGGCGTGGGGGTGAGGCCGAGGAGCAGCTCGACGTGCCGGAACTCCTCGTCGGGCACCGTGACGAGCACGCGCGAGCCCGACGGGGTCGGGGGGTACGGGTGGGCGGTCGCCGAGATCTCGGCTCCACGCGTGCCGCGCGTCGTCGTCGCGGTCGGCCGGCCGACCTTGGCCGTCGATGAGCTCAGCCGCCAGATCGTCCCGGCGGCCGACTCGGCGTAGAGCACGAGGGTCGTCCGCGTCGAGCGGCGACGGTCGATCACGACGACGTCGTCGGGCACGCCCCGCGCGGCGACCGGCCCGGTTCCGAGGCGGACGTGGACGCCGTACGACCGCAGGTCGGCCGCGAGCGCGGACAGGGTGTAGCGCGCGCTCGTCCAGTAGCGCTTCCCACCGCGGGCGGCGAGCCGGTCCTCGATCACGAAATGGCCCGCCTCGGCGGCCGAGGTGAGCTCGTTGCGGGCGCTCTTCTCGCTCACCGACGAGCCGACGCCGGCGCGGAGGATCGTCATCCGACAGGTCTTCTGCTCACCGACCTTCGCGATCAGCGCCTGGAGGCGCGGGGTCGCGGCGCCGCAGGCCGCAGGATCTCCGCCGAGGAAGCCCTTCACGAAGGTGGTCGCGACCGTGGACGGGCTCGAGGCGGCGCCGGCGCCCGCGACCGCGACGAGGCACAGCGCCGCGAGCAGCGCCGAGAACCACGCCATTGACCCCCTCGACCCCACGCGCCCCACCGTACTGCCGCCACCGGTCGAGGCCTCCCTCGACCGAGTGGTTGCACGGTAAGGGGTTGCAAAGTGGGAGAGAGTGGCCTAAAGTGGGGAATCGTGGAGATCACGCTC
>DASTKY010000361.1:0-2135 GCA_035715495.1 Gaiella sp.
CGCCTGCGCACCCCGGCGAGGTGCGTCGGCCGCGCCTCCTCGAGCCGGCGCAGCCCGGCGGGGGTCAGCGTCGCGAGGAGGCCGCGCCGGTCGTCCGGGCAGGGCTCGCGGGCGACGAGGCCCTCGCGCTCCAGCCGGTCGACGAGCCGCGTGACGCCGCTCTGGCTGAGGAGCACGGACGACGCGAGCTCGGCCATCCGGAGCCGGTGACCGGGCGCCGACTCGAGGTAGAGCAGGACCTCGTAGTGCGTCAGCGGGAGGCCGTGGCCCTCCTCGAGCTCCTGGTCGAGCTCGTGCACGAGCGCCGAGTGGGCGCGGAGAAAGCCCCGCCACGCGGCGAGCTCGCCGGGGGAGAGCCGGTTGACAGCAGATGCTTGCATATGCAATTATCTCCTTGCACTCGCAAGTATATCCACACGAGGAGCCCCGCATGACCGAAACTGCGACATCCACCGTGACGACCGACCGGGAGACCGAGACGATGCGCTTCGAGGGCGTCCACCACGTGACCTGCATCACCGGCGACGCTCCGGGGAACGTCGACTTCTACACGCGCGTCCTCGGCCTCCGGCTCGTGAAGAAGACGGTCAACCAGGACGACCCGACCGTCTACCACCTCTTCTACGCGGACGAGGCGGGGAGCGCGGGCGCCGACATCACGTTCTTCGAGTACCCGGGCGCGCGCCGCGGACGGGCCGGGGACGGGATGGTGCACACCGTCTCGTTCCGCGTCGCCTCGGCCGAGGCGCTCGGCTTCTGGGAGACGCGCCTGGCCGCCGAGGGCGTCGCGACGAGCCGCGACGGCGACCGCCTGCGGTTCGAGGACCCGGAGGGCCTCGGGCTCGAGCTCGTCGTCTCGACCGTCGACGACGCGCCGCTCGTCGCCCGCCATCCGGAGATCCCGGCCGAACACGCGCTCCAGGGCTTCGACGGGGTTCGGGCCTTCGGCTCGCGACCCGAGGCGAGCCGCGCCCTGCTCGAGGACGTGATGGGCTTCGCGCCGACCGGCAAGGCCGCCTGGGAGGTGCGCGGGGCCTCGCGCGGCGGTGTCTACGCGTACGACGCGCCGCCGACCGAGAGCGGCATCCCCGGCGCCGGCACGGTGCACCACGTCGCCTGGGCCTCGCACGACGAGGACCACGCGGCCTGGCAGCGGCGCGTCAGCGAGGCCGGGATGCGCGCCACGCCCGTGATCGACCGGTTCTGGTTCCGCTCCGTCTACTTCCGCGAGCCCAGCGGCGTGCTCTTCGAGCTCGCCACGCTCGGCCCCGGGTTCGGGATCGACGAGGACCCGGAGCATCTCGGCGAGAAGCTGATCCTGCCGCCGGCGTTCGAGCACCTGCGCGATCGGGTCGAGCAGACGCTCACGCCGCTGCCGAGCCCGCGGCCGACGGTCACGTGACGGAGCTCGTCGCGCGGCTGCGCGAGCCCGTGGGTGACCCCGAGGGTGCGCTCGTCCTCCTCCACGGCCGGGGGGCGGACGAGCACGACCTCTTCCCGCTGCTCGACCTGCTCGACCCGGAGCGGCGGCTGCTCGCGGTGACGCCCGGCGGGCCGCTCTCGCTGCCGCCCGGGGGGCGGCACTGGTACGCCCTCGGCGGGATCCCGACCCCCGAGCCCTCGACCTTCGACGCGACGGCCCCGCAGCTCGCGGCGTTCCTCGACGCCCTCCCGGTGGCGATGGACCGCGTCGTGCTCGGCGGCTTCTCGCAGGGCGCCGTGATGAGCTGGGCGATGGCCCTCGGCCCCGACCGTCCCCGCCCGGCCGCGGTGATCGGCATGTCGGGCTTCCTCCCGCGCGTGGACGCCTGGCCGCTCTCGCCCGAGCGGCTCGTCGGCGTGCCCGTCGCGGTCGCGCACGGCACCCTCGATCCCGTCATCCCCGCCCGCTTCGGCGAGGAGGCGGCCGACGTCCTCGAGGCGGCCGGCGTCGAGGTGCTCCGCCTCTTCTCGGCGGTGCCGCACACGGTCGACCCGGCCTGGCTGCCACCGCTCCGCGAGGTCGTCGCCCGGGCGATCCCGGCGTGACGACCCCCGCGTAAGATCGCCGACATGCTCCCTGCCGACGTCGGGCTCGCCGAGCTCCACACCCATCTCGGCGGCTCGGTCGCGTCGGACATCATGTGGAGCCTCGC
>DASTKY010000362.1:0-5198 GCA_035715495.1 Gaiella sp.
GCCAACGTGCCGCACCCGGACGACCTCGTCGCCTACGGCGCGAGCAAGGCCGGCGTCGTCAACGCGACGCGCACGCTCGCGAAGGCGCTGGCGCCGCACGGAATCCGCGTGAACGCCATCCTTCCGGGCGGGATGGAGACACCGGGCGTCAAGGGCACACCCCGCAGGCAGGGGTCGGACATCCCGCTCGGCCACCGGGCCGACCCCGACGAGGTCGCGACGGCGGTCCTCTTCCTCGCCTCGCCGCTCGCCGCGTACGTCACCGGCGCCGAGCTGGTCGTCGACGGCGGCGCGACGCTCGTCTGACCGGCGTGTCCGACCCGGTCCTGCTGCCGCTGCCGACGCCGTTCGCGACGCGGACGGTCAACTGCTGGCTCGTCGAGGGTTCGCCGCTGACGCTCGTCGACCCGGGGCCGAACTGGGAGGAGACGGCGATCGAGCTCGACGCGGCGCTCCGGATGCGCGGGCTCACGGTCGAGGACGTCGAGCAGGTCGTGCTCACGCACCAGCACCTCGACCACGTCGGCCTCGCCCACCGCGTGAAGGACCGCTCGGGCGCGATCGTCGTCGGCCACCGGCTCCTCCACGACTTCCTCCTCGACCTGCCGGAGGCGATGCGGCTCGAGGACGACTACCAGGCGGACGTGATGCGGCTCCACGGCGTCCCCGAGGAGCGGATCCAGGAGCTCTACGCCGTCTCGGAGCTCCATCGCCACTACGGCGCGTCGGTCGTCGTCGACCGGCTGCTCGACGAGGGCGACGTCGTCTCGCTCGGCGGGCGCGAGCACCGCGTCCACTACCGGTCGGGGCACAGTCCCACCGACACGATCTTCGTCGACGAGGAGGCGCGCGTCGCGATCGTCGGCGACCACCTGATCGGGAAGATCTCGTCCAACCCCGTCGTCCACCGGCCGCTCGACCGTCCCGCCGACGTCCGCAAGCGCCGGCGCGCGCTCGAGGCGTACCTCGACTCGCTCCGCGCGACCGCCGCGCTCGACCTCCTCCTGCTCCTGCCCGGGCACGGCAACCCCGTCGAGGAGGGCCACGGCGCGCTCGTCGCCGAGCGCCTCGACTTCCACGAGCGGCGCAAGGAGCGCATCTTCGGCGCGCTCGCCGCCGGCCCGTCGACGGCCCACGGGATCGCGCTCGGCCTGTGGGGCGACATCGCCGACCGGGAGTCGTTCCTCACGCTCTCGGAGACGCTCGGCCACCTCGACCTGCTCGAGGACGAGGGCCGCGTCCGCCAGGACGAGGAGGACGGGCTGGTGCGCTACTCGGCGGTCTGAGCGACCGGGGCGAGCGGGAGGTCGCGCTCGCGCGCCCACGCGTCCCACGCGGCGGTGCTCCGGCCGCCGAAGATCTCGCCCAGCACGTCGTGCGTCGCCTCCTCGAGGCCGAGCTCGGCCAGCAGCCGGTCGCGGAAGTGCGGCTCGAGCGCGGCGAGCGCGAGCCAGCCGTCGCTCGCGCGGTAGAGCCCGTAGAAGGGGTAGCCGCCGCCGAGCCAGCCGCCCGGCGTGGTGAGGCCGTGGCGGAGCGGGGCGGCGAACGCCTCGGCGGCGTCCGCGAGCGCGACCTCGACCCGCGCGCCTTCGCCCGTGCGCTCGCGCGCGAGGAGGAGCGCGAGCGCCGTCGAGACCGCCCGCTCGGCGCCGCCCAGGTCGGCGAGCAGGGTGCGGGGGAGGAGCGGGGGCGCGAGGAGGCCGTGCGCGCCGGTGTAGGTGAGGTCGTGGCCCGGCTCGCCGTCGGCGGGCGGCGCGTGGCCGACGATCGCGACGTGCGCGAGACGGGGGTACGCGGCGTGGAGCGCGTCCCACCCGAGCCCGAGGCGCTCGAGCGCGGCGGGCCGGCTCGAGGTGAGCAGGAGGTCGGTCGCGGCGAGCTCGTCGCGCGGCAGGCCGGCCTTGAGGTCGACGACGCGCACGGACTGCCCCTCGACCAGCGCGGCGTACCAGTCGGGCGCGGCGACCTCGGTCGGGTCGCCCGCGGGCGGCTCGAGCTTCGTCACCTCGGCGCCGAGCTCGCGCAGGCGGGCTCCCGCCACGGCGCCGGGCACGTTGATGCCGAGGTTGAGGACCCGGATCCCGGTCAGCATCAGCGTCCGGTGTAGGCCGGCGGACGCCGCTCGCGGAAGGCGGCGAGGGACTCGCGGACGTCGTCGGTCGCGAACGCGAGCGCGATCGCGTTGGCCTCCCATTCGAGCATCGCGTCGAGGTCGAGGAGGGGGGAGGCCAGGAGGCCCGCCTTGATCAGGCCGAGCGCCCGCCCCGGCGTCTCGACGAGGCGTCGGGCCCAGGCCGCGATCGTGGCGTCCCACTCGGCGGCGGGCACGGCGCGGTTCGCGAGCCCGGCGGCGACCGCCTCCTCGGCGGTCAGCGCGTCGCCGAAGTAGGCGAGCTCGAACGCCCGCGCGCGGCCGACGAGGCGCGGGAGGAAGTACGTGCCGCCCATGTCGGGGACGAGCCCGCGCTGGGCGTAGACCTCGGCGATCGACGCGTCCTCGCGCATGAGGACGAGGTCGCACATGAGGGCGAGGTTGCAGCCGCCGCCGATCGCGAGCCCGTTGACCGCGGCGATCGTCGGCTTCTCGAGCGTCGCCCACGCCTTGACGACGCTCCCGACCCAGCGGAGGTACGCGCGGACCGCGTGCGCGTCCGCGACGTCGACGTCGCGCGCGAAGCCCTCGAGGTCGGCGCCGGCGCAGAACGCGCGGCCCGCTCCCGTGAGGACGACGACGGCGACGTCGTCGCGCGCGCCGAGCTCGGCGGCGGCGGCCTCGAGCTCGCGGTACGCCTGCGTGTCGAGCGCGTTCAGCTTGTCGGGCCGGTCGAGCGTGACCCGCGCGCACCGCTCCTTCACCTCGACGACGAGACGGGGCGCCTCGCCGCCGGACCTGCTCATTCCGCGGCGAGGGCCGCCTGGGCCTTCGTCGGCGCGGCGAGCTCCGGCAGCTTGAAGACCTTCGCGGCCGTGTCGTGCAGCAGCGCCTGGCGGGCCTCGGGCTTGAGATCCATCTCGGCGATCTGCGAGAGGCTCTCGGAGTGGGTGATCAGCGGGTAGTCCGTGCCCCACATGACCTTCCCGATCCCCCGGTTGCGCGCGTTGAGGAACCGGACGAGCTTCGGGTCCCAGTACTTGGGGGCGTGCCCCGAGCCCGCGATGAAGACGTTCGGGTGCTTCCACGCCATTGCGATCAGCTCCTCCGTCCACGGCCAGCCGGTGTGGCCGCCGACGAGCCGCAGCTCCGGGAACCAGATCGCGATGTCGTCGAGCAGGATCGGCTTCCCGCACGCGCTCGGCATGAACTCCGCCGAGTGGCCGACCTGGAAGACCACCGGGACGTCGAGCTCGGCGCACTTCGCGTAGAACGGCCACCACTCGCGCTCGTTGATCGGGATCCCGAAGCCGAACGGGTGGACGTGGGCGCCGACGAAGCCGTACTCGGTGATCGCCTGCTCGAGGTGCTTGACGCCCTTCATCCCCGACATCGGGTCGATCCCGGCGAGGCCGAAGACGCGGCCGGGCGCGCGCTCGCAGAGCCCGGCGATGTGCTCGTGCTCGATGTCCGACGCCATGGCGCGGCGCCGGTAGAAGGCCATCTTCAGCGACGGGACGCAGACGGCCGCGACGCCCTCCTCGTCCATCTTCAGGACCCATTCCTCCGGGGTGAAGAACTGCATGTTCCCGGTGCGCCCCCACTGCTCGCCCATCATGAAATAGACCTCTTCGTTGTCGATGAAGATGGTCCGGATGCCCCGCTCGTCGAAGGGGTTGCACCAGGCGTCGATCGCGGGGATGGCGGTCATGGGTCGGTCCTCGTTTCCTCGGGATTGCGGTCGTTTCTACCAAACGCTCGGCAGAATGTCACGGTCGCGATCAGGCGTACCGTCGCTCGATCAGCTTCTCCTTGTGGGTCGTGCGCTCCAGCGTCCCGGCCGGCACGACGGTGATCTCGGGCCGCACGGTGAGCCGCTGGTGCAGCACCTTCTCGAGCTGCTCGGCGAGTTGGGCGCCGCCGGTCTCGTCGACCCCCTCGCCCCGCTCGACCGTGAGGCGGAGCGGCGGCTCGACCCGCGGCGGCGGCGCGTCGAGCACGATCCGGAACTGCCCGCTCGCGAGCGGCACGAGCTCCTGGACGACGCCCTTCACCGCGGCGGGGTAGAGCTTCACGCCCTTGACGATCAGCAGGTCGTCGGTGCGGCCGAGGACCCGGATCCGAAGACCTTCGACTCCGCAGCTGCAGGTCTCGGTGTGCACCTGGTAGACGTCGCCGACCGAGGCTCGGAGCTGCGGCTGGGCCTGCCAGCGGAGGCTCGTCTTCACGCGCTCGCCCGTCGCGCCCTCGGTGAGCGGGATCGGCTCCTTCGTCTCCTGGTCGACGAGCTGCGTCGTGATCGCCGTGTCCTGCCCGAGCACGTGCATGCCCGCGTAGGGCTCCGCGTCGCACGAGCAGCACATGACGCCGTGCGCGCCGCCGAGCATGTCGTAGACCTTCGCGCCGAATGCCGTCGCGATCGCCTCGCGCACGTGGGGGATGCCGGCGCCGGGCTCGCCGGCGCACGCGACGATCTCGATCCCGAGCTCGTCGGCCGGGCGGCCGAGCAGCTTCGGCGCCTGCTCGGCGAGGTAGGTCGCGTACGACGGCGTGCAGGCGAGCACCCTCGGGCGGGTCAGGTCGGCGACGCGCAGCAGGCGCTCGGAGCCCGCCTCGGCGCCGACGGGGACGGGGCGCGCGCCCATCCGCTCGAGCGCGCGGACGACGGGGACGCCGGCGAGGAACATCGAGAGCCCGAAGCCGTGGAGGACGGTGTCGCCCGGCTGCACGCCCGCGAAGCGGAACGCACGGCCCCAGAGCTCGTCGGTCGTCGCGACGTCCGCGGCGGTGAAGGCGTAGAAGGTCGGGGCCCCGGTCGTCCCGGACGTCGAGGCGACCGCGACCACGTCCTCGACGGGGACGGAGAGGTGCTCGCCGAACGGGTGGCCGAGCTCCTCGCGCGAGCGCTCCTGGAGCTCCCGCTCGTCGTCCTTGCCGAGGAGGATCGGGATGCGCTCGAGGTCGGCGACGCCCTTGACGTCGCCCGGCTCGACACCCGCGGCCTCGAGCCGCTCGCGGTAGAAGCGCGAGCCGCTCCAGCAGCGCGCGACCGTCTCCCGCGCGCGGGTGTCGCGGAGGGTCTCGAGCTCGGTGGCGTCCACGGTCA
>DASTKY010000363.1:0-6258 GCA_035715495.1 Gaiella sp.
CGTCGCACAGCGCGGGTAGCCCCGGACGGGGCGTCCGGCGTCAGGCCGCAGGAGTCGCGACCCGGGGCCGGCCGGCTTCACGATCACGGGCGCCTCCATCGTCTTCGACGAGGCGAGGAAGCCCTGCACGAAGGTGGTGGCGACCGCGGACGGGCTCGAGACGGTGCCTGCGACGGCGACGAGGCAGAGCGCCACGAGCAGCGCCGAGAACCACGCGGTCGACCCCCTTCGACCCACGAGCCCACCGTCCTGCCGGCGTCGGTCGAGGCGTCCCTCCACCGAGGGTTGCACGAGAGGGGTTGCAAAGTGGGAGAGAGTGGCCTAAAGTGGGGAATCGTGGAGATCACGCTCCTGATCGACCACGTCCCAGGGCGATGTTCATCGGCACCTACGAGCACACGATCGACGAGAAGAGCCGGCTCACGCTGCCGGCTCGCTTTCGCGACGAGCTCGGGGAGCACGTGGTCCTCACCCGCGGGCTCGACGGCGTCGTCGCGATCTATCCGCGGGAGACGTGGGTCGTGACGGTGCAGACCCGGATCGCCGCGCTCGACCCGCTCTCCCGGCGCGCGCGCGAGCTCCAGCGCTTCTTCTTCTCGGGGGCGGCCGAGGCCGACGTGGACCGGCAGGGCCGGATCCTCGTCCCGGCCGTCCTCACCCGCTACGCGAGCCTCGAGCGCGACGTCGTGGTGACGGGCGCGAACGACCACCTCGAGATCTGGAACCCCGCCACCTGGAACGACCACATGTCCGCCGTCGAAGGGGGGAGCGCCGAAGATGCTGCCGAACATCTTGCCGACCTCGAACGCTGATCACGTCCCAGTCCTCGCGGCCGAGGTGCGCGAGCTCCTCGCCGTGCAGCCCGGGGAGACCGTCGTCGACGCGACGTTCGGCGCAGGCGGCCACGCCTCGCTTCTCGCCGAGGACCTCGCGGGGCGCGGGAAGCTCGTGGCGATCGACCGCGACCCGGGCGCGAAGTCGTACTTCGACCGCTTCAAGGCCCGCGCCGGGATCGACGTGCGGTTCCTGCGTGGCGACTTCGCGATCGTGCTGGCGCAGCTGGCCGCCAACGAGATCAAGGCGGACGCGATCCTGCTCGACCTCGGCATCTCCTCCATGCAGGTCGACCGGCCCGAGCGGGGCTTCTCGTATGCGACCGATGCGCCCCTCGACATGCGGATGGATCCCTCGTCGGAGACGACGGCGGCCGCGATCGTCAACACGTGGGACGAGCGCGAGCTCGTCTCGGTCTTCCGCCGCTACGGCGAGGAGCGCTACGCCGCCCCGATCGCCCGCGGGATCGTGCGGCGGCGCGCGGAGGTTCCCTTCACCCGCACGGGCGACCTCGTCGACGTGATCAAGCTCGCGATCCCGACGCCGGCCCGCTTCGGCGACGGGCATCCGGCGAAGCGCGTGTTCCAGGCGCTGCGCATCGCCGTCAACGACGAGCTTCGCCAGCTCGAAGCCGCGCTCCCCGCTGCGCTCGAGATGCTCCGGCCCGGCGGCAGGCTCGCGGTCATCTCGTTCCACTCCCTCGAGGATCGGCTCGTCAAGCGCTTCCTCGCCGAGCAGGCGAAGGGCTGCACGTGCCCGCCCGACTTCCCGGTCTGCGTCTGCGGCCGCGAGCCGACGCTGCGGCTGCTCTCCCGCAAGCCCGTCCGCCCGTCGGCGGAGGAGACCGAGCACAACCCGCGGGCGACCTCGGCGCGCCTGCGCGCGGCGGTGCGCGCCTGATGTCGACGATCGTCGAGGGCGCAGCCGCCCCGCCTCGCCGACGTGTCGCCCCGCGCCGCGGGGCGCGGCTGCGCGGCCTCCACCGGAGCGGCGTCGTCTGGATCGTCGCGGTCGCCGCGCTCCTCGCGGGGGTCGTGGCGATCAACGTGATGGCGCTCCGGCTCAACGTCGAGCTCGACGAGCTGCGTCGCACGCGCGCGGAGCTGAAGGCGGAGATCGCGACGACGCGGGCGCAGCTCTCGACCGCCTCCGCGAACGAGCGGATCGTGGACGACGCCGTGACGAAGCTCGGGCTCGTCCAGCACGACCCGAACGAGACCACGACGGTGCGCCTGGACGGCCCGTGAGCGACCGCCGCGCGAACTCGCGGATCCGCGTCCTCGTGCTCTGCTTCGCAGCGGTCTTCGCGATCGCGCTGGGGCGGGCCGCCTGGATCCAGGTCGTCGACGGCCCCGGCTACGCGGCGATGGCGTCGCGGCAGCACCGGGAGACGATCGAGATCCCCGCGGGGCGCGGCACGATCTACGACCGCACGGGGACGCCGCTCGCGATCGGCGAGCAGGCGACGACGGTCTACGCCGACCCGCGGCACGTGGTCGCCCCCGTGAAGGCGGCGGTCAAGGCGGGGGAGACCCTCGGCCTCGACCCGGACGACGTCTACCCGACGCTCCGCGACCGGACGAAGCGGTTCGTGTTCGTCGACCGCAAGGCCGACCCCGTCAAGGCGAAGGCACTCCAGAGGATGGGCGTCGCGGGCTTCGGCTTCTACCCCGAGGAGCGGCGCTTCTACCCGCAGGGGGATGTCGCCTCGCACCTGCTCGGGTTCGCCGGCATGGACAACCGGGGGCTGGACGGGCTCGAGCGCACCCTCGACAAGACGCTGCGCGGCCGGCCCGGCTACGAGATCGTCGTCCGCGACCCGGCGGGCCACGCGATCGACGTGGTGACCTCCCGCAAGGAGCGGCCCGGCCGGAACGTCGTCCTCACGGTCGACCACCAGCTGCAGTCGAGCGCGGAGCAGCTGCTCGCCACGGCCGTCGGCCGCTGGCGCGCGAAGGGCGCGACGGCGATCGTCATGGACCCGCGGACGGGTGCGATCCTCGCGATGGCGAACGCCCCGACGTTCGACGCGAACAGCTTCACCGACGCCGCCGCCGACATCCGGCGGAACCGCGCCGTCACCGACCTCTACGAGCCCGGCTCGACGTTCAAGATCGTCACCGTCGCCGCCGCGCTCGAGGACAACATCGTCGCGCCGACCACGTCGTTCGTGCTCGCCCCGAAGATCCAGGTCGCCGACCGGACGATCGGCGAGGCGCACATCCGGGGCACCGAGCGGATGACGGTGCGCCAGATCCTCGCCCAGTCCTCGAACGTCGGGACGATCACGATCGCCCAGCGTCTCGGTGGCCCGGAGCTCGCGTCGTGGATCGACCGCTTCGGCTTCGGTGCGACCACCGGCTCGGAGCTGCCAGGCGAGAGCCCGGGCATGGTGCTCCCCTACAGCCGCTGGTCGGGCTCGACGATCGGCACCGTGCCGATCGGGCAGGGCATCGCCGTGACGCCGCTGCAGATGGTCAGCGCCTACGCGGCGATCGGGAACGGCGGCGTCATGGCGCCCGCGCACGTGATCGCGAAGGTGGCGGGCAAGAAGGTGCGGCACGGCGCGGGGCGCCGGGTCGTCTCGCCGCACACCGCCGACCGGATGACCGCGATGTTCCGGAGCGTGGTCGTCGAGGGCACGGGCACCGAGGCCGCGATCCCCGGCTACACCGTCGCGGGGAAGACCGGTACCGCGAACAAGGTCGAGAACGGGCGCTACGTCTCGAAGTACGTCGCGTCCTTCGTCGGGCTCGTGCCGGCGCGGAAGCCGCGGCTCGCGATCCTCGTCATGGTCGACGAGCCGCGCGGACAGATCTTCGGCGGCGTCGTCGCGGCGCCACTCTTCCGCGACATCGCCCGGTTCGCGCTCCAGTACCTCGAGGTCCCGCCGGACGCGCCGGAGTCGAAGCGGTCGTCCACGCTTCTCGCGGCCGCCGGCCCGTAGACTCGAGACCCCGATGCATGGCAGAGAGGTCGGTCGCGACCGCGAAGCGGGCGCCTTCAGGGGTGTGCGCCGCCGTAGGCGGCGATGGAGCGGCAGGGTTCCGCTCCTGCGGAATCCTGCTTCGCGCAAACTGGATCTGTGCAGCTCGACGCGCTGATCCGCGCGATCGCGCCGGAGGAGGTGATCGGGCGCCGGCCCCTCGAGATCTCCGACGTGGCGTACGACACCCGCTCCGTCGGGCCCGGCACGCTCTTCGTCTGCATCCCCGGCGCGAACCGCGACGGGCACGACCTCGCGGCCGAGGCCGTGGCGCACGGAGCCGCGGCGCTCGTCGTCGAGCGGGCGGTCGACGTCGCCGTGCCGCAGCTTCTCGTCGAGTCGTCGCGCGCGGCGGCGGCGGTGGCGGCGGCCACGTTCTTCGGCGAGCCGACCGAGCGTCTCGACGTCGCCGGCGTGACCGGCACGAACGGGAAGACGACGACGACCTACCTGCTCCGGTCGATCCTCGAGGCCGACGGTCGGCAGACCGCGCTCGTCGGGACCGTCGAGTGGGTCGTCGGCGGACGAGCGCGCCCGGCGCCGCACACCACGCCGGAGGCGATCGACCTGCAGCGGCTCTTCCGCGAGATGCTCGACGCCGGCGACCGCGCGGTCGCGGTCGAGGCCTCGTCGCACGGCTCGCACTACCGCCGGCTCGACCGCGTGCGCTTCGACGCGCTGGTCTTCACGAACCTGACGCAGGAGCACCTCGACCTGCACGGCGACATGGAGGCGTACTTCCAGGCGAAGCGCAGGCTCTTCACCGGGGTCGCGCCCCCGCCCGCCGCGGTCAACGTCGGCGACCCGTACGGACGGCGCCTCGCCGACGAGCTGGGCGGCGCCCACCGCGCGCCGCTCGTCACGTTCGGGCTGCGGCCCGAGGCGGAGGTCCGGGCCGACGACCTCGAGCTCGACACGCACGGCGCGCGGTTCACCGCCGCCGGGATCCCGCTCGAGACGCGCCTGCTCGGCGTCTTCAACGTCGAGAACGTCCTCGGCGCCGTCGCGGCCGCGCTCCTCCTCGACGTCGACGAGGACGCGATCGCCGCGGGCGTGCGGGCGGTGACGGGCGTCCCGGGACGCTTCGAGCCGATCGACGAGGGGCAGGGGTTCGCCGTCGTGGTCGACTACTCGCACAAGCCGGACGCGCTCGCCGCCGTGCTCGAAGCCGCGCGGTCGCTCGGCGAGGGCAGGCTGACGGTCGTCGTCGGCGCCGGGGGCGACCGCGACCGCACGAAGCGGCCGGAGATGGGGCGGGCGGCGAAGGAGCTCGCTGACCGCGTGATCGTCACGAACGACAACCCGCGCTCGGAGGACCCGCTCCGGATCGCGGAGGAGATCCTCCTCGGCGCGGGCACCGACGTCGAGGTCGACCTCGACCGGCGCTCCGCGATCGAGTCGGCGATCGAGGGCGCGGCGGCGGGCGACGTCGTCGTCATCGCGGGGAAGGGCCACGAGCAGGGGCAGGAGGTCGCGGGCGTCGTGCATCCGTTCGACGACCGCGAGGTCGCCCGGGAGGCGCTCCGGAAGCTGGCCGCCCGGTGATCCCGCTCGACTGGGGCGAGCTCGAGGGCCTCGGGCTCGGCGAGCTGCGGGGGAGGCCGGACGACGGCGTCGTGCGGCGCGTGCACGACGACTCCCGCGACGCGCGGCCGGGCGATCTCTTCGTGGCGCTCAACACGGGGACGCGGTTCGTCGAGGACGCGCTCGCGCGCGGAGCGTCGGCCCTCGTCCCGGTCGACCAGGAGGCCGCGCTCGCGATGCTCGCGGGGCTCGTCCGGGAACGCTCGGATGCCACGGTCGTCGCGGTCGTCGGGTCGACGGGGAAGACGACGACGAAGGACGCGCTCGCGGCGCTCTGCGCCGCCGTGACCCCGACCGTGGCTGCGGACGCGAGCCGCAACAACGAGCTCGGCCTGCCGCTGACCGTGCTGCGGCTCGAGCCGGAGACGCGCGTGCTCGTCACCGAGATGGGGATGCGCGGCCTGGGGCAGGTCGCGGAGCTCTGCCGGGTGGCGCGGCCCACCCTCGCGCTCGTGACGTCGATCGGCCCCGAGCACCTCGAGCTCGTCGGCAGCCTCGAGGACGTGGCGCGCGCGAACGCCGAGGCGCTCGAGGCGCTCCCGGACGGCGGCGTGGCGGTCGTCCCGGCCGACGAGCCGCTCCTGGAGCCGTACCTGCGCTCCTCGCTCGACGTCCGCCGCTTCGACCCGGCCGCGGTCCGGCGCGCGAACGGCGCGTGGCGTTACGACGTGGGCGGCGCGGAGCTCGTGCTCGAGCTGCCGTTCACCCAGCGCCACCTCGCCGAGAACGTCCTCGCCGCGCTCACCGCGTACGACGCGCTGGGTCTTCCCCTCGAGCGCGCGGGGGAGGGCGCCCGGTCGATCGCGCTCAGCCGCTGGCGCGGCGAAGTGGTGCCGCTCCCCGGCGGGGGGCTC
>DASTKY010000364.1:0-3285 GCA_035715495.1 Gaiella sp.
CGTGAGGAACCGGAACGCGCGCCAGCGCCGGGAGAGGAGCTTCCGGTCCGCGTCGGGGAGCTCGGCGACCTCGTCCGCGACGCGCTCGGCGCTCCAGCCGTCGGTGACGCGCGCAAGCCGCTCGAGCTCCGCGTGCGGGAGGCCGAGCGCCTTGCCGACGTCGCGGATCGCGCCCCGCGAGCGGTACGTCGCGAAGCTCGCGACGAGCGCCGCGTGCTCGTGCCCGTACCGCTCGGTGACCCGGACGATCAGCTTCTCGCGGATGTCGCGCGGGAAGTCGAGGTCGATGTCGGGCACCGCCGCGAGCTCCTCGTTCAGGAAGCGCCCGAGCGTGAGGCCGTTCTCGACCGGGTCGACATGGGAGAGCCCGGTCAGGTAGCAGACGATCGACCCGACCGAGCTGCCGCGCCCGCGGCCGGGCGGCAGGTGCATCCGCGGCGAGTCGCGCCCGCGCACCTCGAGCGCGCACGCGCGCGCGAGCTCGAGCACCTCGTGGTGGAGGAGGAAGAACCCCGCGAGCCCGAGCCTGCCGATCAGCGCGAGCTCGCCCTCGAGGCGGGCGTGGGCCTCCGTCCCCACCGGGCGGGCGCACCCGGCGTAGCGTTCCGCGAACGCGTGCTCGCAGATCGCCGCGAGCTGGCGGATCGCCGGGTCGGCCCGGTCGGAGAAGTCGGGGTAGCGGTATCCGAGCTCTGCGGTCAGGTCGAACTGCAGGCGCTCGGCGATTGCGACCGTCCGCCCGGCGGCGGCCCGGTCGACGCCCGCGAACCGCTCGGCCATCACCTCCGGCGGCCGCAGCACCGACTCGCGGTTCCCGCGCCGCTCGCGCTCGCACCCGTCGAGCGACGTCCGGCAGCGGATCGCGACGAGCGCGTCCTGGAGGAGCGTCCGCTGCGAGGAGTGCGCGTGGACGTTCCCCGTCGCGACGGTCTCGACCCCGAGGTGCGCTGCGAGGTGACGGAGCGCGGCGTGCCGCCGGGTGTCGCCCCGCTCGTACGGGCGCTGGAGCTCGACGTAGAACCGCTCGCGCCCGAACGCGGCGGCGAGCCGGGCCGCGCCCGCCGGGTCGCGGAGCGCGAGCCCCTCGCGTGCGCAGCCGGAGAGGCAGACGAGCCCCTCGTTGAGCTCCGCGACCGTCGAGAGCGCCACGGCGGGCTCGAGCAGGACGCGGTGCTCCTTGCCCTCGGGGCGCGTACCCGCGTGCGCCGTGGTGAGGATCCGGCACAGATTGGCGTACCCCCGGCTCGACTCGACGAGGAGCGTCAGGTGCGCCCCACCCTCGACCGTCACCTCCGCCCCGGTGATCGGCCGGACGCCGGCGTCCTTCGCGGCGTGCGCGAACTCGAGCGACCCGTAGACGCCGTCGTGGTCGGTCAGCGCGAGCGCGGGGTAGCCGAGCTCGGCGGCCCGTACCACGAGCTCCTCGGGGTGCGACGCGCCGTCGAGGAACGAGTACGCCGAGTGGCAGTGGAGCTCGATGTACGCGTCGCTCATCGCGTCTCACCCCCGCTAGGGTCGGTGCGGTGACACCGACGATCCAGGCAGGCGAGCTGCTGGCCGATCGGCCCGGGTTCCGCGTGACCCTGCTCGCGGACGCGGAGGACCTCGGCTCCACGATCACCCTGGCCTCCCCGGGCATGCCCTCGCCGCCGCCGCACGTGCACGACCGCCACGCCGACTGCTTCCTCGTGCTCGAGGGCTCTCTCCGGCTCGAGCTCGAGGGCGAGACCCGCGTCGCCGGCCCACAGACGTGGATCCAGGTGCCGCAGGGCGTCGTCCACACGTTCGGGCCCGTCGGCGACGGCCCGGCGCGGTTCGTCAACGTCCACACCCCCTCGAGCGGCCTCGGGGCGTACATGCGGGCGATCACGACCGCGGAGAGCGACGAGGACCGCGCCCGGGCCTGGGAGGCGTTCGACGCGCGCCCGCTCGAGCGCGGCGGCGTCGATCCGTCCGCCGTCGTCGTGACCCGTCTCGGCGGCGCCGAGGGCGAGACGATCACCGAGCGGGAGGGCCGCCGCGTCACGCTGCTCGCCGATACCCCGGAGCTGGCCGTGACCGAGTCCGTCTACGGCCCGGGCGAGCGGGGGCCCGACCTGCACGTCCATCGCGAGCACGCCGACGCCTGGCTCGTGCTCGAGGGGACGCTCTCCTTCGAGCTGCGCGACGGGATCGGGTTCGAGGCGCCCGCGGGGACGCTCGTCGTCGTCCCGCGCAACGTCGCCCACGGGTTCGGGAACGAGCAGGACGAGGCGGCGCGCTTCGTCAACGTCCACGCGCCTGCCTGCGGCTTCGGCGACTACATGCGCGGCACGTTCCCCGACTTCGACCAGCACGACCCGCCGGCCGACGGCGGCCTCGACCCGGGCTCCGTGCTCGTCCGTCGCCTCTAGCGGGCGGTTCGCGCGCCGATGCGCTCCCCCACCCGCATCACGGAGCTCCTCGGGACGCGGTACCCCCTCGTCCAGGCCCCGATGGCGGGCGGCTACACGACGCCCGAGCTGGTCGCGGCCGTCTCGAACGCGGGCGCGCTCGGCTCGCTCGCCGGCGCCCAGCTCGCGCCGGAGGAGCTGCGCGGCGCGATCGCCGCCGTGCGGCGCCTGACCGACCGGCCCTTCGGGGTGAACCTCTTCGCGCCGCTCCCCCGACCGGTCGTGGACCCGGACGCGGTCGCGGCGATGAACGCCGTGCTCGCCCCGTTCAGGGCCGAGCTCGGGCTGCCCGAGCCGGAGACGCCGTCGCTTCCCCCGGCGGGACGCGTCGAGGAGCAGCTGACGGTGGTCGCCGAGGAGCGCGTCCCGGTCTTCAGCTTCACCTTCGGGATCCCGCCGCTCGAGCAGGTCAGGGAGGCGGGCTGCGTGATCCTCGGCACCGCGACCACGGTCGCGGAGGCCGTGGCGCTCGAGGAGAGCGGGATCGACGCGGTCGTCGCGCAGGCGAGCGAGGCGGGCGGCCACAGGGGGACGTTCCTCGGGTCGTTCGAGGACGGCCTCGTCGGCGGGGTCGCGCTCGTGCCCGCGCTCGCCGAGCGGGTCTCGCTCCCGGTGCTGCACGCGGGCGGGGTGATGGACGGCCGCGGGATCGCCGCCGCGCTCGCCCTCGGCGCGGAGGGCGTGCAGCTCGGGACGGCGTTCCTCGGCTGCCCCGAGAGCGGCACCACCGAGCTCCACCGCCGGGCGCTCGTGGAGGCGGAGGCAGCCACCGTCGTCACCCCCGTCTTCACAGGGCGACACGCACGCCTCGTGCGGACGACGTACGTCGACGCCCTCGAGCGGTCCGGGCTCG
>DASTKY010000365.1:0-2629 GCA_035715495.1 Gaiella sp.
ACGGCGGCGACCGGCGGCAAGCCGTCTCGTGGCTCAGGCGCCGCCGGCCGCAGGCGGGCGGCCGGCCTCGACCGTCTCGTCGTTCGAGAAGTCGTACTCCGCAAGGACCTCGTAGATCGCGTGGACCCGGGACGACTCGACCATGGCCTCGATCCGGTCGCGCCGCACTGCCTCCTGGGCGGCGACCCGCTCGAGGGCGTCGGCGAGCGCGGCGCGGTCCGGGAGCTCGAACAACCCGAGCGTCAGGAGCTCGCGGTCGTCGTTCACGTCCTGCGCGAGGATCGGGCCGCGCATCGCCGCGCCGAAGCCGCGGTCCGGGTACCACGCACGCACGAAGTCGTCCGGGGTCGCGCCCGAGCGGAGCCGCCTTCCGAGCACCGCGACGAACGACGTCATCGGCGCATCCTAGGACGGCACGGGCGTCGGCGCGCACGACGCGCGGCGCGGCGCTAGAGGGGCAACGGCGACAGCGAGCGCTCGTCGGCGCAGTCGAGCGCCCAGGCTTCGCAGATGTCGCGGAGGGCATCGGCATGCTCCGCCGACGCCTCTGCCTCGACCACGACCTGGTGCACGATCGACTCGCGGTCCGGGCCCATGTCGTGCGTCCGGACGGCGTGGACGCGCACGTCGCCCGCGACCGCCAGGAGCCGTCGGGCGAGCCGATCGACCTCGGCCTGGGTCGCCTCGCGGCCCGAGAGCGGGCCGAAGTTGACGACGACCTCCACGGTGCTGTCGGTCGCCGAGCGCACGAACGCCGTCGTCAGGTCCATGGCACCTGACTACCCCGGTCGACGGGATCGCCAATCGCCTCGAACGGGGGATCTGGCCGCGGCCCCCTCGTCTCCTAGGAGAGCAGCTCCAGCGCGGCGGCCTCGATCTCGAGCTCGGAGAGCAGGACGAGCCGGGCGGCGTCGCCGAGCGGGACGAAGGAGTCCTTGCTCGCGACGCGCGCGAGCCGTCCCGTGTAGCCGGCGGCGAGGAGCTCGGCGACGAGGCCCTCCCCCACGCCTCCCGTCCTGCGCGTCTCGTCGACGACGAGCGTCCTACCGGTCGCGGCCGCCTCGCGGAGGACCTCGTCGAGCGGGAGCGGGGCGAGCCAGCGCAGGTCGACGACGTTCGCGCCCACGCCCTGCTTCAGGAGCAGCCGCGCGACCCGCAGCGACATGTGGAGCCCGTTCCCCCACGTCACGATCGTCAGGTCGCCGCCGCCGCTCCGGTGCGTGAACGCGGCGCCGAGCGGCACGTGCTCGCCGCCGCCGGGACCGAGCCAGAGCTCGTCGCCCTCTTCGTGGAGGTCACGGGTGTGGTACAGCGCGATCGGCTCGAGGAAGACGCAGACGCTGCCGTCGGCCTTCGCGGCGGCGACGCACGTGCGGAGCATCGCGGCCGCATCGCCGGGCCGGGCCGGAGAGGCGATCACGAGCCCCGGGACGTCGCGCAGGACGCCGAGGGCATTGTCGTTGTGGAAGTGGCCCCCGAAGCCCCGCTGGTAGCCGTAGCCCTGGATCCGCACGACCATCCCGTTCCGGTAGGCGCCGCGCGAGAAGAACTGCAGCGTCGCCGCCTCGCCCCGCAGCTGGTCCTCCGCGTTGTGGAGGTACGCGAGGTACTGGATCTCCGGGATGGGGACGAAGCCCGAGACGGACGTGCCGAGCGCCAGCCCGAGAATCGACGTCTCGTCGAGGAGCGTGTCGAAGACGCGCTGGCTCCCGAAGCGGGCCTGCAGGCCGCGCGTGACGCCGTAGACGCCGCCCTTCGTGCCGACGTCCTCGCCGAAGACGAGCGCCTCCGGATACCGCTCGAGCGTCTCGGCCAGCGTCGCGTTGACGGCTTGCGCCAGCGTCAGGCGCTCGTCGTCGGGCCGCGGCGGCGCCGTCGCGAGCACCTCGACGCGGTACGGGTCGCGCGGCGCGAGCGGCTGCATCACGGCCTCGGCCGTCGTGAGCTGGGGCCGCTCGGTCGCGGCGAGCGCGCGCTCGCGGATGCGCCGGCGGGTCTCCAGGTACTCGTCCGCCAGCTCGGCGCCCGTCCGCTCGCCGCCCTCGACGAGCCAGGCGCCGAGCGCGAGGAGCGGGTCACGGTCGAAGTCGGCGCGGATCTCGGCTGCGGTGCGGTAGGCGGTCTCCAGGTCGGCGCCCGCGTGGCTCAGGAAGCGCACGGTGCGGAGGTGCAGCACGGCCGGGTGACGCTGCTCGCGCACCCAGCCGGCGAGCTCGCTCGCGACCGTGAGCGTCGCGGCGGGGTCGGCGCCGTCCGCCCGCTCGACGGCGAGCTCCGGCCGGCCGAAGAGCGAGTGCTCGACCCACCCCTCGGGGGTCGGGACGCTGATCCCGAGCGCGTTGTCCTCGCACACGAAGAGGATCGGCAGGCGACGCCCGCCGTACGCGAGGAACGCCGCCGTGTTGAGCGCCGCCTGCGCCGTGGCGTGGTTGAGCGAGGCGTCGCCGAACGAGCACACCACGATCGCGTCCTCGGGCCAGACGGTCTCGACGCCGAGCTCCCGCGCGCGCTCGATCGCGAACGCGATCCCGACGGCGCGCGGCAGGTGCGAGGCGATCGTGGAGGTCTGCGGCAGGACGGCGAGGTCGGGGTGCCCGAAGACCTTGTGGCGGCCGCCCGCGATCGGCTC
>DASTKY010000366.1:0-3770 GCA_035715495.1 Gaiella sp.
CGGAGTCGTACCGTGCGTACGACCTGATCGCCGAGCACTTCCCGCCGAGCGGCGACTACGTCAACGACGTCGTCGTGATCCGCTCTCCGACGCTCCGCGTCGACGACCCCGCGTTCCGGGCCAAGGTCGAGGCGCTCGTGCGCGAGATCGAGGCGACGGGGGCCGTGCAGCCGGTGCGGACCGTCTACGCGACGGGCGATCGGACGCTCGTCGCCCCGAGCGGGCGCGCGACGATCGTCCCGCTCGGCTTCACGGGGCCCGGCGAGGACCGGATCGGCGACGTGATCGCGATCGTCGAGCGCGCGGAGAGCGGCGGGTTCGAGACGGCGATCACCGGGGAGCTCACGGCCGACGAGGACTTCTCGACGCTCGCGGAGGAGGACCTCCAGAAGGGCGAGCTCCAGTTCGGGCTCCCCGTCGCCCTGCTCGTGCTGCTCCTCGTCTTCGGCGCCGTCGTCGCGGGCCTGCTGCCCGTGCTCGTCGCGCTCGTGGCGATCATCGTGGCGCTCGGGCTGACGGCGCTGCTCGGGCAGGCGTTCGATCTCTCGGTCTTCGTCGTGAACATGATCTCGGGGATGGGCCTCGCCCTCGGGATCGACTACTCGCTGTTCGTCGTCTTCCGGTACCGCGAGGAGCGCCGGCGGGGCAACGAGAAGCTCGACGCGATCGGCGTCGTCGGCTCGACCGCCTGCCGGGCCGTCCTCTTCAGCGGCTCGGCGTTCGTGCTCGCGATGGTCGGCATGGTGCTCGTGCCGGACACGATCCTCCGCAGCCTCGCCGCGGGCGCGGTGCTCGTCGGGATCGTGACGGTCGTCGCGGCGCTGACGCTGCTGCCCGCCGTGCTGGCCGTTCTGGGAGACCGCGTCAACGCTCTCCGCGTCCCCTGGCTCGGCCGGCGGGTCGAGGAGAGCGCCGGGGTCGAGGGCCGCGTCTGGTCGCGCATCGTCCGCGGCGTGATGCGCCAGCCCTTGCTCGCCGCCGCCGTCTCCGCGGGCGCGCTCCTCGTCGCGGCGCTCCCCGTGCTGGGGATCGAGACGGGGCTCACCGGCGTGCGCGACATGCCCGACAGGTTCGCAGCCAAGCAGGGCTTCACGATGCTCGAGGACGAGTTCGGCGTCGGGACGGTGGACTCGGTGCAGGTCGTCGTCGAGGGCGACGTCCGGTCGCCGCGGGTGCGCGCCGCGGTCGGCGCGATCGAGCGCCGGCTCGCCTCGGACCCCTCGTTCCGGACGCCGGAGGTGTCGACGAGCGACGACGGGCGCGTCGCGGTCGTCGAGGCGCTCGTCGCGGGCGACAGCCGCGACCAGCGGTCGCTCGCGGCCGTGGAGCGGCTCCGCTCCGAGGTCGTCCCCGACGTGGTCGAGCCGACCGGCGCGCGTGGGCTCGTCACCGGCGAGACCGCCGAGGTGATCGACTACCGGGAGCTCGCGGACACGTGGCTGCCGATCGTCTTCGTCTTCGTCCTGGCCCTGAGCTTCTGCCTGCTGACCGTCGCGTTCCGCTCCGTCGTGCTCCCGGCCGTGGCGATCGCGCTCAACCTGCTCTCCGTCGGTGCCGCGTACGGGCTGATCGTCCTCGTCTTCCTCGACGGCGTCGGCCGCGACCTGCTCGGCTTCACCGAGGTCGAGGTGATCGCCGCCTGGCTGCCCCTCTTCCTCTTTGCGGTCCTCTTCGGGCTCTCGATGGACTACACCGTGTTCCTGCTCAGCAGGATCCGCGAGCGGGCGACCGAGGGAGCGGGCACGAAGGAGGCGGTCGCGTACGCCGTCGGCTCGACCGCGCGCCTGATCACGGGTGCGGCGCTGATCATCATCGCCGTGTTCGTCGGGTTCGCCGCAGGGGACCAGGTCGAGTTCCAGCAGATGGGCTTCGGCGTCGCGGTCTCGCTGCTGATCGACGCGACGGTCGTCCGGCTCGTCCTGCTCCCCGCCGTGCTCGCCCTCGTCGGCGAGCGCACGTGGTACCTGCCGCGCTGGCTCGGCTGGCTCCCCCACCTCGAGGTGGAGGGCGGGCGGCCTACCCCTGCGCCTGGAACCCCGTCGGACGCGGCGTCACCGTGAGCGGGCTCGCCGGGAGGCCCACAGGCGGCTCCGTCGCGTTGTAGCCGCCGGGCGCGACGTCGTTGGGCGTGTCGGGGTGGAAGAGCGAGGCGAGGAGCTGGATGTGGCCGCGACCGACGCCGAGCTCCCACTGCCCGCCCCCGTAGGCGCCGATCCCGCGCTCGGCGCAGAAGTCGTAGGCGTCGAAGAGCCGCTCGACCGAGCCGAATCGCGACGGCTTGACGTTCACCGTCCGCGGCGGCCACCGCAGCGCCTCGATGTCCGCAACCGCGTGGATCGGCGCGTCCCACGTCACCCGGCCCGCGTGCGGCTCGAGCAGCTCGACGGTCTCGTCCGTGAGCGCCGGGTCCTCCAGCCACGCCTCGGGGAAGCGCTCGATCACCTCGCGGTAGAGGGCCGGGTCCGGCGGGTTGTCGACGACCGTCCCGTGGTACTGGCCCTTCAGGTCGATCGAGTCGACGCAGCCGAGCTCCTGCAGCTCCGCGAAGATCGCCTCCGTCCAGTCGGGCCGGGCGTCGAGCTTGAAGCGGAGCGTGGGGTAGAGGTCGAGGAACGCGCGGAGCCGCGCGGTCGACGGCGGGTCGCCGAGCCCGCCCGACGCGACGAACGTCACGGGCCGCGGCTCGAGGCCCACGACGTCGCCCAGCGAGCGGCGCGCCTGCCGCAGCGCGAGGTCGAGCGCCGCACTCTCGAAGCCCCAGCGGCGGTAGTCGGCGAACTCGTGTCGCTCGGGGTCCTGTCCGAAGAGGGGCTGCGTCGCGAGGTGGCGCGAGAACGAGTCGATCGTCCACGAGCCGGCGAGCGGCAGCACGGGGCCACGGGCCTGCTGCGCGTCCTGCGCCTCGCCGTCGTAGGTGACGTCCTCGCCGAGGCCTTCCTCGCCGCCGCCGGCGAGGCGGATCGTCGTCGTCTTGCGGGTGAACTGCGGCGAGACGACGTGCTCGCGTCCCTCCAGGGCATAGGACTCGACGACGAGCGGAAGCTCGCGGACCGCGTCGTAGAGGCTCACAGCTCGGCGAACGCGGCCGCGATCTCCGCTGCGAGACCGGCGTTGGCGACGATCAGGTCGCGGTTGACCCGGCGCGTCTCGCCGCCGGAGCGCTCGTGCAGCGTGGCGAGGACGTACGGCGTCACGGCCTGGCCGACGATACCCGCGTCGTCCGCCTCGGCGACGATCTCCTCGATCAGGTCGGTCACGTCGAGGCTCTCGTCCGGCGCGCGGCCGACGAGCAGCGTGGCGCCGCCAAGCGCCCAGTGCGCGGCGGCGACGCGCGCCGCCTCCGCCGGGTCGTCGACGCGCGCGGAGACCGGCGGGCCGCCCTCGGCCGCGTAGAAGAGCGGCAGCGTGTCGACGCGGTAGCCGAGCACCGGGATCCCGAGGGACTCGAGCAGCTCCACGGTGGCCGGCACGTCGAGGAGCGACTTCACGCCCGACGACGCGATCAGCGCCGGGATCCGCGCGCATGCGCCGAGGTCGGCCGAGACGTCGGGGGGCGACGGGAAGCCGCGGGGGACGCCGCCGAGGCCGCCGGTGCCCATGAAGCGGATCCCGACCGCGGCCGCGGCCGCCAGCGTCCCGCCGACCGTGGTTGCGCCGACCGCGCCCTGCGCGAGGCACGGCGCCAGGTCGCGGGGGCCGAGCTTGCCCGCTTCCGGGGTGAAGCGCTCGAGCTCGTCCGGGTCGAGACCGACCACGAGGCATCCGTCCAG
>DASTKY010000367.1:0-2178 GCA_035715495.1 Gaiella sp.
CGGGAGCGACGGGCGGACCTTGCCGCCGAGCAGCTCGTGGAGGGGGACGCCGAGCTGCTTCCCGAGGAGGTCCCAGAGCGCGATGTCGACCGCGCTGACGGCATGGAGCACGACGCCGCGGCGGCCGACGTTGAGCGTCGCCCGGTACATCGACTCCCAGACGCGGCCGACCTCGGAGGGGGCCGAGCCCGTCACGAGCGGCGCGAGCTGGTCGAGGAGCTCGACGGTCGCCGGGTTGCCGAACCCCGCCGTGCCGACGCCGGTGAGCCCGTCGCCGTCCACGAGCTCCACGACGACGAGCCACGTGCGTCCGGGGGCGAGCCCCGCGGTGGTCGTGCCGCGCGGGTCCTCCGCCCCCTCGAGCACCGTCAGCGGAGTCCCGACCGGGCGGCCCGTGCCCTTCGAGGACGGCCGCGCCCGCGGCGCGACCGTCGAGACCTCCATCCGCACGACCGGCGCCGTCACGGGCCCGATGCTACGGCCGGTTGGTCAGACAAGTCAATCCAGCGCCTGCTCTGCAGAGGATTGTGTCCGGCGGAGAGCCGACCGGCTTGACGTCGTGGTCTGACCAAGACAGACTGTCCGGCATGCCGGAGACGACCCGCACCGACGTCCAACCGCTCGACCTGCGCGGGGCCACGCGTCACGTGATGGTCGACTTCAACCAGATGCAGACGTTCAGCGCGAACCCGCTGATCATGGTCGAGGGCGACGGCGTCAGGCTCACGGACCACGAGGGCCGACGCTACATCGACGGCCTCTCGGGCGTCTTCGCCGTCAGCCTCGGGCACGGCAACGAGGAGATCGTCGACGCCATCGTCGCGCAGCACCGGCGGCTCTCCTTCTCGTCGCCGATCATGACGACGACCGATCGCGCGCTGGAGCTCGCGGACGCGCTGCTGCGGCTCACGGGCGGCCGCTACGACGTCGTGAAGCAGCTCTCGAGCGGCTCGGAGGCGACGGAGGCGGCGATCAAGATGGCGCGCCAGTACCACCGCCAGAGCGGGAGCCCGGAGCGGTACAAGACGATCTCGTTCTACCGCGCCTACCACGGTGCGACGATGGGCGCGCTCACCCAGACCGGGTGGCCGCAGCTGCGCACGCCGTACGAGCCCTTCCTCAGCGGCGGGATCCACGTGCATCCGCCGATCCCCGGCTCGTGCCGCTCGTGCACCGGCTCGTGCACCCTCGGCTGCCTCGCGCAGCTGCGAGACGTGATCGCCCAGGAGGGCCCGCGCACCGTCTCGGCGGTCATCGTCGAGCCGGTGATGCTGACCGCCGGAGTGCACGCGCTCTCGACCGACTACCTCCGCGGGCTGCGCGCGCTCTGCGACGAGACCGGCGTGCTCCTGATCTTCGACGAGATCGTGACGGGCTTCGGCCGCCTCGGCTCGTGGTTCGCCGCCGAGCAGGCCGACGTCTGGCCGGACATCCTCTGCGTCGGCAAGGGTCTCTCCAGCGGCTACGCGCCCCTCTCCGCCGTGCTCCTGACGGAGAAGGTCGGCGCCGCGTTCTGGGGCGACGCGGCCGACGGGGTCCAGTACCAGGCGGGCCACACGTTCGCGGCCAACCCGGTCTCGGCCGCCTGCGGCCTCGCGGTCATCGGCTACATCGAGCGGCACGACGTGCTGGGCAACGTCGCCGAGCGCGGCGCAGAGCTGCGGGCGCGCGTCGACGCGATCGCCCAGGGGACGCCGATCGCGGGCGACGTCCGCGGACGGGGCCTTCTCCACTGCCTCGACTTCGTCGACCCGGCGACGGGTGGGCCGCTCTCGCCCTCGCAGCCCGTCGGGACGGCCGTCCAGCAAGCGGCGCGCCGGCGCGGCCTGCTCGTCCGCGCCTCGCCCCACAACGTGACGCTGGCCCCGCCGCTCGTGCTCACCGCCGCGGAGACGACCGAGATCGCGGACATCCTCGAGGAGAGCGTGGCCGAGGTCGGCGAGCAGCTCCTCTCGGGCGCGGGCGTCGACCTCGACGTCGCCTTCGGCCTGTGATCACCGGCCGCTCCGGTCTCACCGCCGCTTGAGCGCCCAGCCGGCACTCGCCCGCGGGGACGGGTCGCTCGTCGAGGCCGCGACGGAGGCGATCACCGCGGAGATCCTCCACGGCCGGCTCCGCGCGGGCGACAAGCTGCCCACCGAGCGCGAGCTCGTCGCGCAGCTCGGCGTCTCCCGCACC
>DASTKY010000368.1:0-3985 GCA_035715495.1 Gaiella sp.
CCTGCAGCTCAGCGACCTGCACCGGTTCGCCGATCCCGACGAGCGGCTCTTCGGCATCCGGACGCGCGAGACGCTCGACGACGTGCTCGCGCACCTGCGGGACTCGGCCGTGCGCCCCGACCACGTGGTCGTCACCGGCGACCTCTCGCACGACGACCGGCCCGAGACCTACACGGCGGTGCGGGAGCGCCTCGAGCCGTACCTCGACCGCCTCCGGGTGCTCCCCGGCAACCACGACGACCGCGCCGTGCTGCGGGGCGCGTTCGGCGACCGGATCCCCGACGGTGGCGCCGAGGGCCGCGTCACGTTCTCCTTCCCGGCGGGCGACTGGCTCTGCCTCGGCCTCGACACGCAGCTCCCGGGCGCGGTCGGCGGGAGCCTCGGCGCCGACCAGGTCGCGTGGATCCGCCGCGAGCTCGCGGAGCACCGCCCGCGGGCGGCGGTGCTCTTCATGCACCACCCGCCCGTCGACCTCGGCCTCGAGTGGCTCGACCGGATCGGGCTGGACGACAGGCGGCTGCTGCGTGACCTGCTGGCCGAGGAGCCGCGGATCCGGCTCGTCTGCTGCGGCCACGTCCATCACGAGTCGTCGCACCGCGTCGGGGCGGCGGAGGTCGTGACCGTGCCGTCGACCGGCCTCCAGTTCAGCGCGACGAGCGACGTCGCGGAGTTCGTCGCCGCCCCGCCGGGCTACCGCCTGATCGAGCTCGACGGCGACGGCTACGCGACCACCGTCGTCCGCCTTCCCGAGGCGCGGTACGCGCCGACCCAGCCGTGAGCGGGCCGACGCGGCGTGTCGCCCTCGTGACGGGGGCCGGACGGGGGATCGGCCGCGCGAGCGCGATCGCCCTCGCGGCGGCCGGCTTGCCGGTCGTCGTCGCGGCGCGCTCGACGGACGAGCTCGACGCCGTCGTCTCGGAGATCCGGGCCGTCGGCGGCGAGGCGGCCGCGCTCGCCTGCGACCTGAGCGACCGCGCGCAGTCGACGGCGCTCGTCGAGCGCGCGGCGTCGGCGTTCGGCCCGATCGACGTCCTCGTCAACAACGCGGGCATCGGCAGCAGCGCCGAGCCGCGGCCGCTCGCCGAGTTCCGGGACGCGTTCTGGGACGAGACGCTCGAGGTGAACCTGACGGCGCCCTACGTGCTCTCGAAGGCCGCGCTGCCGCACATGCGGGAGCAGCGGTGGGGCCGGATCGTGACGGTCGCGTCCATCAACGGCCGGATCCCGTCGCCGTTCTCGGGGGCCTACGTCGCGAGCAAGCACGGCGTGATCGGCCTGATGCGCACGCTGGCGTTGGAGCATGCGGGCGAGGGGATCACGGTGAACTGCGTCAACCCCGGTCCCGTGCGCACGCGCGTCAACGACAAGCGCATCGCCTTCGACGCCGAGCGGCTCGGGCTCGAGGTCGAGGCGTACGAGCAGGGGCTGACCCCGGTGGGCGGCCGCCTCGAGCCGGAGGACATCGCCCCGCTGGTCGTCTACCTCGCGAGCGACGCGGCGCGGATGATCACGGGGCAGGCCTACAACGTCGACGGCGGGGTGAACATGGCATGAGCGGGGTCGCGGTGGTCACGGGCGGCGCGCAGGGGCTCGGCTGGGGGATCGGTACCTGCCTGCGGGACGACGGCTGGCGGGTCGTCGCGGTCGACCTCGTCGCGGGCGAGACGGAGGCGGGGGACACCGGGATCGCGTTCCGGCCCATGGACGTCTGCGACCGGGAGCAGGTCGCCGCGACGCTGGCGGCCGTCGTCGAGGAGCACGGCAGCCTCGACCTGCTCGTCAACAACGCCGGGATCACCAGGCACCGCCCGCTCGTCGACCTCACGTGGGAGGACTGGTCGGCCGTGGTGGACGTCAACCTCCACGGCGCCTTCAACTGCCTGCAGGCCGCGGGCCGGCTCATGCTGGAGCAGGGCGGCGGGGTCATCGTGAACATCGCGTCCGTCGCCGCCGAGCGCGGCGCGGGGGGCAGGGCGCCGTACGCGACGACGAAGGCGGCCCTCGTGGGTCTGACCCGCTCCGCCGCGGTCGAGTGGGCCTCGCACGGGATCCGCGTCAACGCGGTCGGCCCCGGCTACGTCGACGCGGGCGTGCTGCGGGCGGCGATCGAGGCCGGGACGCTCGACCCGGCCGACGTGCTGGAGCGAATCCCGGCCGGCCGCCTCGCCGAGCCCGCCGAGATCGGCGCGATGGTGAGCTTCCTCGCATCGCCCCGCGCTGCCTACGTCACGGGCCAGGTGCTGTACGTCGACGGCGGCTTCCTCGCCGACTACGGCGTCCACGTGAAGAAGCGATGAGCCCGCGGATCCGCGCCGTGCGCGCCGGGACGGCGGTCCTCCCGCTGCCCGCGCCGCTGCAGCTCGGGCCGATGAGGGTGACGGAGCGCGAGTACGCGGGCGTCGAGGTCGAGACGGACGACGGCCTCGTGGGGAAGGCGTACGCCCTGACGCGGAACGCGCCGGTCGCGGCGTGCGTGGAGCGCCTCGTCGCGCCGGTCGTGACGGGGCGCGAGGTCGACCCCGTCGCGCGCTGGGACGACTGCGCACGCGCGACCGTGGCGATCGGGCGCACCGGCCTCGTCGTGCGGGCGATCGGCCTCGTCGACATCGCGCTCTGGGATCTCGCCGCGCAGGCCGCCGGCGCGCCGCTCTGGCGCCACCTCGGCGGCACCGATCCCGCCGCGCCGCTCCTCCTCGTCGCCGCCTACCCGCTCGCCGACCGCAGCCCGGAGTCCCTCGCCGAGGACGTCGTCCGCTACGCGGCGGCCGGCCACACCCTCCTCAAGGTCGCCCGCGACGCCGACCGCGGGCGCATGCGGCGGCTCCTCGAGACCGCCGCGCGGGAGATGCCTCCGGCGGCGCGGCTGGTCGTCGACGCGGGCTACGGCTGGCGCTCGAGCGAGGAGGCGCTCGAGGAGCTCCCGCACTGGGGCGGGACCCCGCTCGCCTGGCTCGAGGACCCGCTCGTCCCGGAGGACGCCGAGGGGTGCTCGGCGATCCGGCACGGCGGCGGCCACCCCGTCGGCGTCGGCGACGAGGTGACGCACATCGCGACGTTCCGGGCCTTGCTCGACGCGGACGCGCTCGACGTGCTGCGGCTCGACGTGCCCGCCGTGGGCGGCGTCACCCCGGCGCGCGCCGTCCAGGCGCTCGCGGCGGAGCGCGGCGTCCGCGTCTCGCTGCACATCTATCCGGAGGTGAGCGTCCATCTCGCGCCGCTCCGCCCGGGCACGATCGTCGAGACGTTCGATCCCGACCTGCCCGGCGGCAACCCCCTCGACCCGGCCCACACGCTGCGGAGCGGCGGCCCGGCGATCCGCCCCGGCACGGCGGTCGCGCCGGACGCGCCGGGGCTCGGCTTCGAGCTCGACTGGGAGCGGTTCCGCTGAGCCTCAGCCGCCGGCGCGGCGCTCGGCGTCGAGGCGCCGCAGCTCCGCGCGCCGGATCTTGCCCGTGACGGTCAGCGGCAGCGACTCGACGAACTCGACCTCGCGCGGCACCTCGTAGGGCGCCAGGCGGGTGCGGACGAAGCCGCGGAGCTCCTCCGCGAGCTCCGGCGATCGCGGCGCGCCCTCGACCGTCACGACGAACGCCTTGACGACCTCGCCGCGCACGTCGTCGGGCGAGCCGATCGCCGCGGCGACCGACACGGCGGGGTGGCGGATCAGGCATTCCTCGATCTCGCCCGGCCCGATCCGGTAGCCGCCGCTCGAGATGAGGTCGTCGACCCGTCCGATGCTCCGGTACGTCCCGTCGCCGTCGACCTCCGCGAGGTCGCCGGTGTGGAGCCACCCGTCGCGGACCTTTGCGGCCGTCGCCTCCTCGTCGCGCCAGTAGCCGAGGAAGACGACGGGGTCGCCCTCGACGCGCACGGCGATCTCGTCGTCGACGAGCCGCAACTCGTGGCCGGGGTACGCGCGTCCCATCCAGCCGGGCCGTTGCGGCCAGGCCGCGCAGCTCCCGATCAGGAGGTTCGCCTCGGTCTG
>DASTKY010000369.1:0-2453 GCA_035715495.1 Gaiella sp.
GCCGGCTCGCCTGGAACAACTCCGGCGCCAACCTCGCCTCGGGGATCGCGTCGACGCTCCTCACGGCCCGCGACGCCGAGCTCGGGCTGCTCGAGGTCGACGAGTTCGTGCTGCCCGAGGTGATGCGGCGGACGGCGCCGCGCGTCGTCGCGCTCGGGACCCTCTTCCGCGATCAGCTCGACCGCTCCGGCGAGCTCGAGCACATCGCGGAACGGTGGCGCGACGCCGTCGCGGGCCTCTCGGGCGAGACCATGCTCGCGGTGAACGCCGACGACCCCCTCGTGGCCTCCCTCGCGGAGGGCCGCGACGGGAGCCTCCGGTTCGGCGTCGACGATCCTGCCCGCGCGCGACCGCACCTCCAGCACGCCTCCGACTCCAAGTACTGCGTGCGCTGCGGGCATCCGTACCGCTACGACGCCGCCTACGTCGGCCACCTGGGCGCCTACCGCTGCGAGGTGTGCGGCCACGCGAGGCCCCCGCTCGACGTCGTCGCGCGGGAGCTCGACTCCCAGGGGCTCGACGGCATCGCCTTCTCGCTCTCGACGCCCACGGGCGACGCGCGCGTGCAGCTCGCCGTGCCGGGCCTCTACAACGTCTACAACGCGCTCGCAGCCGCGTCGCTCGCACTCGGGCTGGGCGTGCCGCTGCCCGAGGTGGTCGCGGGGCTCGAGCGGTTTCGGGCCGCGTTCGGCCGCTTCGAGCGGTTTGCGGCGGGTGACCGGAGCGTCCTCCTGCTGCTGATCAAGAACCCCGCCGGCGCGAACGAGGTCGTTCGCACGCTCGAGGAGGCGGGCGTCCCACCGACGCTCGTCGTCGCGCTCAACGACCGCATCGCCGACGGCCGGGACGTGTCGTGGATCTGGGACGTGGACTTCGAGCCGCTGCTCGCACGGGCCGAGCGGATCGTGGTCACCGGCGAGCGGGCCGCCGAGCTCGGCCTCCGCTTCGCCTACGGCGGCCTGCCGCGCGACCGTCTCGACGTCGAGCCTGCGCTCGAGGCAGCCCTCGACCGCGGGCTCGCGCTGACCCCGGCCGGCGGCGAGCTCGTCGTCCTGCCGACGTACACGGCGATGCTGGGCCTGCGCTCGATCGCGACGGCCCGCGGGCTCACGCGCCCCTACTGGGAGAGCGAGGGCGCCGCATGATCGTCAGGGTCGGGCACCTCTACCCCGAGTACCTCAACATCTACGCGGACCGCGGGAACATCGCCGTGTTCGAGCGCCGGGCGGCGGCCCGCGGCCACGAGCTGCGCGTCGAGCCCGTCTCGGTCGGGACGCCGCTCGCACCGGGCAGCCACGACCTGCTCTACGTCGGCGGCGGCCAGGATCGCGAGCAGGCGATGATCGCGCCCGACCTGGCCGCCCACGGCGAGGCGCTCCACGAGGCCGTGGCGGACGGCGCGGCGCTGCTCGCGGTCTGCGGCGGCTACCAGCTCCTCGGGCGCGGATACCGCGGCCGCGACGGGTCGTGGCTCGCCGGCGCCGGCCTCTTCCCCCATGAGACGCATGCCGGCGAGTCGCGGATGATCGGCGACGTCCTGCTCGAGAGCTCGCTCGCCGAGGAGCCGGGCCGCACGATCGCGGGGTTCGAGAACCACGCGGGCCGCACCGTCCTCGACCCGGGCGCCGAGCCGCTCGGGCGTGTCGTCTCCGGCTATGGCAACGACGGGACGTCCGGCTACGAGGGCTGCCGGGTCGGCCGCGCGCTCGGCACCTATCTCCACGGGCCGCTCCTGCCGCGCAACCCCTGGGTCGCCGATCTCCTTCTCTCCTGGGCGGTGGCCCACGCGACCGGCGGCGAGCCCGAGCCGCTGGAGCCGCTGGCCGACGACCTCGAGCGCGAGGCCCACGCCGTCGCCGCCGCCCGGGCCCGCGAGCGCGGCGGCAGACCCGCGCGCTAGTCCCCTACTCCGCCCAGCGGGCGCCGAGGTAGACGCACGGGTCGCCCGGCTGCCACCGGCCGAGGAACCGCGCGATCGGCGGATGCAGCGCGACGCCGTCGAGCTCGTCCGGGCCGAACAGCCGGTGGCCCCGCACCGCTTCGTCGACGGACGAGACGTGCTCGAGCGACCCGTCGACCTCGCCCGCGAAGACGACGTGCACGACGTGCTTCGACCACAGGCTCCGCTCGGGTGAGATCGACTCGACGATCGCGATCGGCCCCTCGACCGGCAGCTCGGCGTGCTCGCCGACGACGCCCGTCTCCTCGGCGAGCTCGCGCTGCAGCGCCTCCACGAGGGTCTCTCCGCTCCGCACGCCGCCGCCCGGGAGGAGCCAGTGCTCGCGCCCGCGCTTCTCGTGGCGGCAGAGGAGGATCGAGCCCTTCCAGTGGAGCAGCGCCGAGACGCGGATGCGCGGCTCCGGTCGCATCAGGCCCCCGACGACCCGAGCCCGCCGGACCCGCGCTCGCTCGCGGGCAGGTCGTCGACCTCGAGCAGCTCCACCTGCGGCAGC
>DASTKY010000370.1:0-3632 GCA_035715495.1 Gaiella sp.
TCTCCGCGACGCGGCCAACGGAGGCGACCCTGCCCGTCACCCGCCGTCCGGACGGGAGCTCGACGCGCACCCTGGCGCCGACGCGCGCGAGCTCGCGACTCCGCGCGTCGAGGTCGATCTCGACGACGGGGGAGGTCGCGGTCACCTCGAGCACGGCCGCGCCCGGCTGCACCTGCGCGCCGACCGCGGTCTCGTGCTGGCCGATCCGCCGGGGGCCCGGGAGGAAGACGGCGTCGCCGGTCTCGATCGCGCCGGTCTCCGGGAGGTCCAGCGCGTCCTGCCAGGAGCGGACGGCGGCGGCCGTGTCCGCGTCGAACGTCTCGTCGACGGTCATCCCCTGGGGGTCGTGGCCGAGCTCGACGAGGTTCCGCTCGAGCTGCTCGACGTCGGCACCGTCGCTGACGCGTGGGCCGAGCCGGCGCCAGAGCGGCATCGACCCGTAGAGCAGCCGCACGCCCTTGGCGTTCACCTCGTAGAGCACCTGCCCACGCGTCGCCACCGTTCCCTCCTCGCGGAGCCGGGTGACGACTCCGGGCGAGCTCGCGGTGAGCGCGCGGGCGTCGGCGTAGCCGAGCGTTCCGTCGACGTCGTCGCGGAGCACGAGGTCCCGCCGCTCCACCTCGGTCGTCGACGTCGAGCCGTCCGGCGTCGCTGCCTCGGCGGCGGACGACCCGGAGCCGACCGTCACGGCGACGGCCGCGACGGCCGCGACGAGCCCGGCGGCGCAGGCGCCTGCGAGGACGAGCCGCCTCACGAGGCGCCGCCCGTCGGCGGGCCGCCGACGCGCAGCCCGCCGCCGGGCATGGCGTCCTCGAGGATGTCCTGGCATGCCTCCTGGGCCTTCTGGAACGTCGCGCTCCCGGGGTCGATGCCGCTGCCGGGACCGCCCGCGCGGAAGATGCCGCCGCCGCCCGAGAAGTCCGGGTCGGGCATGTCGACGCCGTGCTCGCGCATGCACTTGGCGAACTCGAGCATCGTCTCCTGGAGCTCCTCGCGCTCCTCCTCCGAGAGCTGCGGCGGATCCGAGTCGCCGAACGGCGTGCCGCATGCCTCGCGGGCCTCACGGAAGTCGTCGCCGTTGCGGTCGAGGCGCATGCCCGTCCCGGGCCGGATCTCGACGCGCCCGTCCTCGCCGACCTGGGGGTCGGGCACGTCGACGCCGTGCTCGCGCATGCAGCTGGCCCACGCGAGCGCGGCCTCCTGCGGATCCTCGTCGCTCGCGGCCCCATCCTGCGTGCCGTCGCCGTCGCCGTCGCCGGTCGTGCTCGCGGGGGCGTCGTCGAGCGCCGCGACGCCGTCGTCCGTCGACGACGACCCGCAGCCGCTCGCGACGGCGGCCACCGCGAGGAGGAGCACGGCGAACGCCGCCGCGAGTGTTGCGGTGCGGGTGGTCACGTCGCTCCCTTCGTCGCTGCCATCGCGAAGAGGGTCGCCCTCGCGCCTCAACGGCGCCTGAACGCTCCCTAAGAGGTTGCTGAGAGCGGCTCGGCAGGCAGCGCGAACGTGAAGCGCGCGCCGCCGCCCTCGGCGCGGCCCGCCGAGACGCGACCGCCGTGCGCCTCGGCGACCTGCCGGACGATGGCGAGGCCGAGCCCCGAGCCGGGGCGGCCGCGGGCGCGCGGCGAGCGGTAGAAGCGGTCGAAGAGCCGCTCGCCCTCGTCCTCGGCGAGCCCCGGGCCGTGGTCGCGCACCGTCACCGTGCCGCCCGTGACGGCCACCTCGATCGGCTCGCCGGCAGGCCCCCAAGTGACGGCGTTCTCGAGCAGGTTGACGACGGCGCGGTCGAGGCGCGCCGGCGAGCCGCGGACGAGCGTCGGCTCGAGGCTCAGGGCGAAGACCTGCTCGGGTGCCCGCCGCCGCACGCGCTCGACGGAGGCGGCGACGAGCACGTCGAGGCGCACGTCCTCGATCTCCTCCGCCCGCTCGCCGTCGCGGGCGAGCTCGACGAGGTCGCCCACGAGGGCCGTCAGCTCCTCGAGCTGGCCGACGACGTCCTGCGCCATGCGGACGCGCTCGGTCCGGGACGGCGGGTTCGGCCGCGCGAGCAGCTCGACGTTGGTGCGGATGCTCGTGAGCGGCGTGCGGAGCTCGTGCGACGCGTCGGCGACGAGGTTGCGCTGTGCGGTCGCGGACCGCTCGAGCGACGCCAGCATCGTGTTCACGGTCGCGGCGAGGCGGTTCAGCTCGTCGTCGCCCGAGACCGCGATGCGCCGGGAGAGATCGGCCGTCCGCGCGACCTCCTCGGCCGTCTCGGTGAGGCGGCGGACGGGACGGAGCGCCGAGCGCGCGACCAGGAGCCCGAGCAGCGCGGCCCCGCCGATCCCGACCAGCGCGACGGCGACGAGGATCGCGCGCAGCCGCCCGAGCGTCTCATCCACCTCCGTCAGCGGCCGGGCGACGAGGACGGCGAACCCGGGCGCCAGGCGCTGCGTGTAGACCCGCACGGCAGTCCCCTCGAGGTCGATCTGCCGGAACGTGGCCGCGCGCTCGCCCGCCGCGACCGCGCGATCGCCTGCGACGATCGGCACTGCGCTCACCGGGCCGACGATCTGGTCGCCTGCCTCGGCCGTCACGATCTGGGCGCTCGTCCCCGAGACGCCGAGCGGCGGCGCCGGGAGCCGGATCGCGAACCCGGACGGCGTCGGGCGGAGGACGGCCTCCCCCGCGCGGGCGCGCAGCTCGTCGTCGAACTGGCTCCGCAGCGCGTTGCTCGCGCTCACGTAGACGGCGACCGAGACGACGGCGACCGCCACCGCGACCGCCGCGGCCGCCGCGGCCGTGATGCGGGCGCGAAAGCTCACTGCTCGCGCAGCACGTAGCCCACGCCGCGCACCGTCTGGATCACCCGCGGCTCCCCGTCGGCCTCGAGCTTGCGCCGCAGGTACCCGACGTAGACCTCGAGGGAGTTCGAGCTCGGCCCGAAGTCGTAGCCCCAGACGCGCTCGAAGATGAGCGACCGCGGGAGGACCTGGCGGGGGTTGAGGAGGAACAGCTCGAGCAGGAGGAACTCCGTGCGGGTGAGCTCGATCTCGCGCGTCCCGCGCCGCACCTCGTGCGTCGCGGGGTCGAGCGAGACGTCGGCGAAGCGCAGCACTCCGTGCGGGTCGCCGTTCACGGTGCGCCGGAGCAGGGCGCGGACGCGCGCCAGCAGCTCCTCGAGCGCGAACGGCTTGACGAGGTAGTCGTCCGCGCCCGCGTCGAGGCCGGCGACACGGTCGGAGACCGCGTCGCGCGCGGTCAGCATCAGGACGGGGGTGCGGTCTCCGGCGCGACGGAGTCGGCGGCAGACGGCGAGGCCGTCGAGGGCCGGCATGAGCACGTCCAGGACGACGAGCTCGGGCGCGTCCCGCTGCACGAGCCGTACCGCCGCGTCACCGTCCTCGGCGAGCGCGACGTCGTACCCCTCGAGCCGGAGCGCCCGCTCGAGCGCGGCGCGCAGCGCCGGCTCGTCGTCGACGACGAGTATGCGCATCGGCGCAGTCTCACCGGCTCACCTGAAAGGTTGCTGAAAGCGACGGTTAGGCCTCCGTGAATCGGGGAGGCGAGTACCGGCGCGCCCGCCCGGCGGGGCCGGACGGGCGCGGCACGGCTCCCCTCCCCCATACGCCTTGTAGTCGGGGTCGGGGCGAACC
>DASTKY010000371.1:0-2307 GCA_035715495.1 Gaiella sp.
GATGAAGGGGTACACCTGGTCGCGCAGCAGCGTGACCTCCGCGCCGAGCGCGAGGACGTCCTGGATGGGGCCGTCGTGGAGGTCGAAGCCGACCCGCATCAGGCGCTGCTCGCTCGAGCGGACGAGCATCTGCTCCCGCTCCGTCGAGCGCTCGAGCAGGAGCTCGCGCTCGAAGATGGTCGAGAGCGCGGCGCCGGTCGCCGCGAGGTAGGCGTCGGCGCGGCCGACGGGGTCGATGACGCGGGCGACGACCGCGGCGACCGGCGTGCGGAACCGCCGGACGAGCCCGGCGCGCAGCGTCCGCGGCCCGAGCAGGCTGAGGGTGGAGCCGCGCCGGAGTGCCGCCTTCGCGGTCGCGCGGGCGCGGCGGCTGCCGGCGCCGTTGCCGAGCGCCAGGATCGGCTCGATGTTGCCGCCGTCCTGACGCCAGAGCGAAGCCTCCGTCGCGATCCCGAGCTGGAGCAGGAGCCGGAGCTGGATCTCGGACGCGACGAGCGGCGGAAGCTCGTGCAGCACCGGGCTGGCGCAGACGGTGCGGTGGAGGTCGAACCGCGCGGCGTCGGCGGGCTCGCCGCGGACTTCGGCCAGCACCTCGACGGCGACCTTGACGTCGGCGGTGTCCAGCTCGCCCTCGGCCGCCAGCGAGACGACGACGCTGCCCACGTACGTGCCGGCCGCGAGCCGGTCGGCGGCCTCGGTCTTGCCGGCGCCCTCGAACGCGACGAGCGCCCATCGATGGGCCGTGCGCAGGAAGAGGTGGACGCGCGGATCGGCCTCGGCCAGCAGCATGTGGTGCGCGGCCTCGAGGCGCGATGCGCCACTGGACGGAGCCGAGAGCGCCGACCGGTCCGTCGACGGCGTTCGGGCGGTCCCGCCCTCGGTCCTGACGAGGGAGGGCATCAGCCCGGGATCGCCGATCGTGTCATGAGGCCTCTCATCATGCAGGAGCCGCCGCCCTGCCGCCGCGACGGTCCTCGTTTCCCCCTCTCCGTCACGATCCCTGCGTCCGGCTCGTGCTCCTCAGCTCGTCCTCTGGGCCAACGCGTCCTCGATCGCGGCGACGACGCGGTCGGTGTCGTCCCATTTGCGGTACATCCGGAGGCCGTCCGGCGGGTGCTCGGGCGGGTTGTCCCCGACGAGCACGACCGCGGTCTCCGGCCGCCGCGCGCGCGTGATGTTGGCGAGGCGCAGGCCTTCGCCCAGCGCGTCCGTGTCGATCACCGCGACGTCCGCGTCCTCGCCGCCGACCGCGTCGGCGACGCCGTTGAGCGGCACCGTCGCGACCACCTCGATGCCCTTCCCGTCGAGGAGGAAGCGGACGAGCTTGAGGTAGCGCTGGTCGCTGCTCGCGAGCACCACCGCGCCGCGCCGCTCCGGCTCGACCTCGGAGGCCCCGACGGCCCGCTGGAGCTCCTCGTCGGCCGCGCGGGCGGCCCAGGCCACGCGGTCGCCGAGCGCGAGGCCGCGCCGCTCGCACTCCCCGGCGCGCAGCTCGACGATCTCGCGCGCGCCCCGACACGACGCGGTCTTGAACGGCGTCAGGTTCGGGACGATCTTGATCACGACCTGGTCGGGGTCGAGGAAGACGACGTCGATCGGGAACCGCATGAACGCCGTGTGGATCGACCACGCGGGGCGGAGGAGCACGCCGTAGCCCGAGGGCAGGTCGCGCTTCCCGAGCAGGCCGCGGAGGCGGCGCAGCGTCGAGTCCGCGACCGTGACCGACTCGGCGACGACGCGCCCGTCCTCGCGGCGCAGCGTCAGGTTCGGGACGGGGCGCACGACGGCGCTCGTCTAGAAGACGTCCATGATCCGGATCATCACCGGGACGAGCAGCACGACGAAGAGCGCCGGCATGATCAGGAAGAGCATCGGGAAGAGCACCTTGACCGGCGCCTTCTGCGCGCGCTCCTCGGCGTAGGCGCGGCGGCGCTTCCGGAGCTCGATCGCGAGGTTCCGCATGATCTGGCCGGTCGAGACGCCCAGCGTCTCGCCCTGGGCGATCGAGCGGGCGAACATCCGGACGCCGACGGTGTCGATGCGCGCGAGGAAGTTCTCGAGCGCCTCGACGAGCGTCAGGCCCATGTTCTGCTCCTGCAGCGTCAGCCGGACTTCGCCTGCCAGCGGCTCCTTCACCTTTGTCGAAGCGAGTCGCAGCGACTGCGGGAAGCTGAGCCCGGCTTCGAGCGTCACGACGATCAGGTCGATCAGATCGGGCAGGTCCTTCTCGATCTGTTCCTTGCGCTTCCTGATGCGCGAGTTCACGATGAGGGAGGGGATGCTCCAGCCGAGGACGACGGCACCGAC
>DASTKY010000372.1:0-4082 GCA_035715495.1 Gaiella sp.
CACGTGATCCGCGGCTCGGACCACCGGCCCAACGAGGAGCTGCAGCGGCGGATCGCGCGCGCGATCGGCGGCGAGCTGCCGGAGGTGAGGCACGTGGGGCTGCTCCTCGGAGAGGACGGCAAGAAGCTCTCCAAGCGGCACGGGGCGGTCTCGGTCGCAGACCTCCGGGCCGAGGGAATCCCCGGTGCCGCGGCGCGCGCCTATCTCGACGAGCTCGGGCTGCCGAGCCACGACGTCCACCTCGACCGCGGCCGGCTCGCCAGGCTCGCGATCGACACGATCACCGCGATGAGCGACGACGAGCTCGCGGCTGCCGCCGACGCGCCGCCGGAGCTGGCCCGCGCCCTCCGCGGCGCCCGCACGCTCGTCGAGGCGCGATCGATGGCCGAGGCGATCGTTGCGCCAGCGCCGGTCGACCTCCCGGCGGAGGCACGACCGACGCTCGAGCGGTTCGCGGAGCTGCGCACGGGCGCGCGCGAGTGGCTCGACGAGGACGACGCCCGCGCGATCGTCCGCGAGCTCAAGGCGGTGGGCGGCGACCTCCGCATGCTGCGCCTGGCCCTGACGGGGGCCGAGCGAGGGCCGGAGCTCTGGACGGTCGTCGCGGCGCTGCCCGCCTCGGAGGCGGTCGCGCGGGTCGGGCGGGCATCGGTCACCGGCTGACCCGCGTCTACGATCGCGCCATGCGCCTGCAGGACACGCTCACGGGGTCGCTCGTCGAGCTCCCGCCGCCGCCCGAGCCCGTCGGGATCTACGTGTGCGGCCCCACGGTCTACGCGCGGGCGCACATCGGCAACGCGCGCCCGTTCGTCGTCTTCACCTGGCTCGCGCGCTGGCTCCGGCACCAGGGATACGAGGTCACGCTCGTCCACAACATCACCGACGTGAACGACAAGATCTACGAGGCCGCGCCGGGCCGCAGCGCCGAGCTCGCGCTCGAGGCGACCGCCTGGTACCTGGAGGACACGGCCGGCTTCGATCTCGGGATGCCCGATGCGCAGCCGCTCGCGACGGACACCGTCCCCGAGATCGTCGAGCTGATCGGCGCGCTCGTCGAGTCGGGGCATGCGTACGCCGCCGACGGCGACGTGTACTTCCGCGTCTCGAGCTTCGAGGACTACGGCGCGCTCTCCGGGCAGCGGTCCGACCAGGTCGAGGAGCAGGAGCCGAACCCGGCGAAGGAGGATCCGCGCGACTTCGCCCTCTGGAAGGCGACCAAGGAGGACGAGGACACCTCCTGGGACTCGCCGTGGGGTGTGGGTCGCCCCGGCTGGCACATCGAGTGCTCCGCGATGGCAGCGAAGGAGCTCGGCCCGGAGTTCTGGATCCACGGCGGGGGACTCGATCTTGTCTTCCCCCACCACGAGAACGAGCGCGCGCAGTCGCTCGCGGCCGGCCATCCGTTCGCGCGCATCTGGATGCACAACGGGATGCTCCGGTTCACCGGCGAGAAGATGTCGAAGTCGCTCGGCAACGTGGAGACGATCCGCGAGGTGCTCGACGAGTGGGGTGCCGAGACCGCCCTCGTCTTCTTCCTCACCGCGCACTGGCGGAAGCCGATCGACTTCTCGCCGGCGACGATGGCGGCCGCCCGCGCGCAGGCCGAGACCCTTCGCAACGCGCTGCGCGGAGAGCGGCGTGCGTCCGGCGACTGGAGCGAGCTCGAGACGGCGCTCGAGGACGACTTCAACACGCCCGCGGCGCTCGCGGTGATGCACGAGTGGGCGCGGATCGGGGCGCTGGACGAGCTCCGTCGGGGCCTCGCGATCTTCGGCCTGGAATCGCTGGGCGCCGCCGAGGCTGCCCCGGCGGAGGTCGTGGCGCTCGCCGAGGCGCGCGTCGCCGCCCGGGGCGCGAAGGACTTCGCCGAGGCCGACCGGCTCCGCGACGCCATCGCAGACGCGGGCTGGGAGGTGCGCGACGTGGCGGACGCGCCGTTCTTCCAGCTCGTCAAGCGCGCCGCGTGACGCGCGACCTCGTCTACGGCCGCAACGCCGTCCGAGAGGCGCTGCGCGGGCGCCGCGCGGTGCTCGAGGTGTGGGCGAGCGAGCGTGCGGCCGACACCGTGGAGTGGCTCGGCGAAGGCCCGCGCCCCAGGGTGAAGCGGGAGCGCGAGCTCACCGAGGCCGCGGGGTCGCCCGACCACCAGGGCATCGTCGCCTGGTGTGAGCCGTATCCCTATGCGGACGCCTGGGAGCTGGCGGCCGCGGACCGGCCGCTGCTCTGCCTGCTCGACCAGGTCACCGACCCGCGGAACCTCGGAGCCGTGGTGCGGAGCGCGGCCGGGGCGGGCGCGACCGGTGTCGTCGTCCCGGCGCACGGCGCCACCGCGGTGACGCCCGCGGTCTGCCGCTCGTCCGCGGGGGCCGTCGAGCACCTGCCCGTCGCGGTCGTGTCGAATCTCGCGCGCTACCTCGGCGAGGTGAAGAGCGAGCGCCTCTGGGCCTACGCGGCCGCCGCCGACGGCGAGACGCGCCTCTGGTCGCTCGACCTGCGGGACGGCGTCGCGCTCGTCTTCGGGGCGGAGGGGAAGGGCGTGCGCCCCCTCGTCCGCCGGACCTGCGACGGCACGGTTGCGATCCCGCTCGCGCCCGGGGTCGAGTCGCTCAACGTGAGCGTCGCGGCGGCCGTCGCGCTCTTCGAGGCCCGTCGACAGCGGGAATCTCGATCTCGACTCGAGGTAGAGGGTTGAGCGACGTCACCCTGTACCTCTTCGACGGCTCGAATCTCTTCCACGCGGGCGGCTACGCCGACCGCGAGGCGCTCGTCGACGACCTCGCGAGCTTCGTGGCCGTGCGCGGCGCGCGCGGCGTCGTGGTCTTCGACGGCTCGGGCGCAGGCCGGCACGTGGGGTCGCTGGATGTCCGCTTCGCCGCCCATGCCGACACCGTGCTCGAGCGGCTCGCCGCCGAGCACCGGGGCTCGGAAGCCGTGCTCCTCGTGACGTCGGACGCCGCGATTCTTGGTACGAGCGGGCAGGAGGTGCGCAAGCGCGCCTCCGCGGGCTTCCTCTCGGAGCTCGGCGAGGTCGTGCACCGCGAGGCGTCCGCCAGTCGGGTGGGCGACCGCGTGGACGACGAGACGCGCGCCCGGCTCGAGCGGCTCCGCCGCGGCCACTGAGCGGGACGGCCTTCGGAACACCCGTCGCTCGTGGGCGAACACGTGTTCTTATTACACTGGAACGAACGCAAAGGGGTTGTAACGCTCGCCCAAAGGTGCTAGCTTCTCCCTCGACCTGAGGGTGAGACTGTCCTCGGGAGGCGTCCGATCACCGTCGAGATCAGGAGAGAGACGATGTCCCTGCGCACCGCTGCAGCCCCCAAGACCCCGCAGAAGCTGCAGCGGGAGCTCGAGGACCTCCAGCTCGTCGTGAAGGCCCGGAACGGGTCGACTGCATCGCGCGACGAGCTCATGCGCCGCTACCACGGCTTCGTCCGGCTCAAGGCGAGCTCGTACTTCCTCGCCGGCGGGGACGCCGAGGATCTCGTCCAGGAGGGGATGATCGGCCTCTTCAAGGCGATCCGCGACTTCCGCCACGACAAGGAGACGTCATTCCGGTCGTTCGCGGAGCTCTGCGTGACGCGCCAGATCATCACGGCGATCAAGTCGGCCACGCGCTACAAGCACGCGCCGCTGAACACGTACGTCTCGTTCAGCCACACCCCGGCGGGGCAGGACACCGAGGGCGAGTGCACGCTCGGCGACGCGCTCCCCGGCCCCTCGATCGACGACCCGTCGGTCCGCGTGGTGTCGACCGAGGAGCTCCAGGCCCTCGTCGGCTGCCTCGGGACGAGCCTCTCGGGGCTCGAGTCGGAGGCGCTCCGCCTCTACCTCGACGGGCACTCGTACGAGACGATGGCCGACGAGCTCGGGTGCGACTGCAAGACGATCGACAACGCGCTCCAGCGCGTCAAGCGCAAGATCCTCGCGCACCAGGCCACGCGCGCGGTGCCTGCCTAGGGACGCGGGCCCGGGCACGAGTTCTGTTACTTGCGGGGTGTCTCGGAAGGTCAGCGGTGACCGGAGCCGAGGGCACATGCCGGCACTTCGCAAGGCGTTGTCGGTGTTCGTCGCGCTTCGTC